>NZ_JBHIMJ010000062.1:0-79867 GCF_042194035.1 Bartonella sp. OC16QHHD
TTTATCTCCTTGAATATGCTGGAGATACAATGCCTTTTTGCTAATTATGTTCCAAAAGGGATAAAGAGCAGCTAAAAAGGAATAGGAAAGATCTAAAGTTAAGATCGAGATCATCATGGTGGGGCATTTTCTTTTGAAACTTTTGTTTAAAGCGCGCTCATAGAGAGTTTTTGTTGATCATAAAAAAGGGGGGTGAAAACGACAAGGCATGCCTATAGGGCTTTATGAGGTCATTATAATATAGATGCTGTTTTATTTATATTCTTTCATAAATTTGAATTTTTATCTCATGACAATGTTTTGGTTGATAAACATATGATAAGCGTTACGAATGGGAATATATTTATGTTTCATAAATAAAAGCACATTTTGTATAGAGAGCTCTTTCTTTGTGTTTTCGCTATTGTATTCTTTTGACAAATGCTTTTCTTTTTGATTGTATCAAAAAGTTTAAAGAGAGATCTTGTTAGGATATAAAATGTTTCGTTCAACTTTTTTTAAAAATCGTGAAATCTATGGACCTCTTTGTATTGGCTTTGATCCGAGCCATAAAGTTTTGCAATCGTGGAAACTAAGCTTTGATTATAAAGGTCTAAAAGATTTTTGTGATATTCTCTTAACAGCAGTTGTTGGTAAAGTGGGTATTATAAAGCCGCAAGTCGCATTTTTTGAATTATATGGTGTGGAAGGTCTTCAAGCTCTCAAAGAACTGATTGAAAATGCACACGAACAAGGCATATTGGTTCTGGCGGATGCAAAAAGGGGGGATATTGGCTCTACTGCTGAAGCCTATGGTAAGGCTTGGCTTGGTCCAAGTAGTGCGTTCAAGGTGGATGCCATGACAGTTAATCCTTTTTTGGGTTTTGATGCTCTTATTCCTCTGATAAAGGTTGCAGAAGAAACAGGAGCAGGGGTTTTTGTGGTTGTTCAGTCTTCTAATCCAGAGGGGAAACAAATACGAAATGCGCTTATTGGTGATCAGACACTCTCTCTTCATCTTGCACAGTGTATTTGTGATTATAATAGTCAGTCTTCGGTTATTTATCATAATATTGGCCCCATAGGTGCGGTTATAGGAGCGACATTAGGATCTGAATCAAAAGACACAATCGAGCAGTTAAAAAATAGTCTGTTTCTCGTTCCGGGTATTGGCGCTCAAGGTGGAACAATGACACAACTAGCAAATCAATTTCCACAAAGACTTTGGCAGAATGTTATTCCCTCTGTATCACGCTCTATTACAGATGCTGGACGAAATATTGTTGATTTAAAAAATGTTATCAATCATTTTGCAGAACAAGCGCAAAGCACACTGATGTCTTGAGGATTTTTGCATCTGTAATAAATCTGAAGAATTCTGAAAGGGAGGGCTTTTGAGGGGGATGCTTCCGATTTATCCAGAATCAACAGTCGCTTTGAGGTTTCTTTCAACAAGCACAGATGTCTTTTCATTGAATGTTAAGCGGGCATTTCATGTTGAGCGGGGGGCTATGTTCCTATTGAAAATGCAAATATTTTCAGTAGATTGCCTTAAGGGTAAAGGTTTGCATCTTTTAAAAGCAAAAGCTTATGTATATTGTTACCAGTTTCCAGTTGATAAAGTTATTGCAGCGTTTGTTTCTATAAGATAGACACACGTTATCGGTGAATATATATATTGTTGTTAGAGAAAAATATGTTATCAAAACAAGAAAAAACCAAAGCCCGTTTACCCCGGGGGTTTGTTGATCGTACAAGTGCACAGTTGTATGCAACTGAAACAATGATTGCGCAAATTCGTGAAGTTTATGAACTTTATGGTTTTGAAGCACTGGAAACTCCAATTTTTGAATATACAGATGTGCTGGGTAAGTTTTTACCGGATTCAGATCGTCCAAATGCGGGCGTTTTTTCGCTACAAGATGATGATGAGCAATGGATGTCTTTGCGCTATGATCTTACCGCGCCTCTTGCTCGTTATTTTGCCGAGAATTTTGAAGTTTTGCCAAAGCCTTATCGCAGTTATCGTCTTGGCTTTGTTTTTCGCAATGAAAAACCAGGTCCAGGGCGGTTTCGGCAATTTATGCAGTTTGATGCGGATATTGTTGGAACACCAACGGTAGCAGCTGATGCCGAAATTTGTATGATGGCAGCCGATAGTTTGGAAAAACTAGGGTTTCAGCATCATGAATATGCCATTCGTCTGAACAACCGAAAAATTCTCGATTGTGTTTTAGAGAAAATTGGTTTGGGGGGAAATGAGCAGGCTGAAAAGCGCTTAACTGTCTTAAGAGCAATTGATAAGCTGGATAAATTTGGTTCTGAAGGGGTGCGTTTGCTTTTGGGAAAAGGGCGTTTGGATGAAAGTGGTGACTTTACAAAAGGGGCGGAGCTTAAGGAAAAAGAGATTGAGTGTATTCTTACCTTAACTGCTGCTGGAGCTGAAACAACAGAAGAAACGCTTGAGGCTCTTAAAGAAGTGGTTGGTGATCATGTTCAAGGGCGTGAGGGAATTCGTGAGCTTGAGGAAATGCAAGCAATTTTTGCCGCAAATGGCTTTCAGAATCGTATCAAGATTGATCCATCGGTGGTGCGTGGACTGGATTATTATACAGGTCCTGTCTTTGAGGCTACGTTGCTGTTTGATGTTTTCAATGATGATGGGCAGAAAGTTGTTTTTGGCTCCGTTGGTGGTGGTGGGCGCTATGATGGATTGGTGGCACGCTTTCGTGGTGAAAACATTCCAGCAACAGGTTTTTCAATCGGGGTCTCACGCTTGATCGCTGCTTTGCAAAATCTTGGAAAGTTGCCTATGAAGGAGACAACAGGGCCGGTTGTGGTGCTGATGATGGATAAAGAGCCAGAGGCGGTTGCTGGTTATCAAAAAATGGTGATGCAGTTGCGTGGTGCGGGAATTCGTGCTGAGCTCTATTTGGGGGCATCGGGGATAAAAGCGCAGATGAAATATGCAGATCGACGCCAAGCGCCTTGTGTGGTTATCCAAGGCTCACAAGAACGTGAGAGCGGAAAAATACAGATTAAAGATTTGATTGAAGGGGCGCGTTTGTCTCATGAAATTAAGGATAATCAAACATGGCGTGAAAGTCGACCAGCACAAGTGACGGTTTATGAAGATCAATTGGTCAAAACAGTACAGGATATTTTAGCCGCCCAAAAATGATAATGGTAAAAGTCTTTATCGAAGTGATTGTTCGAAATATTTTGGAAATTTGAAATTCAATTTTTAAAATTTGTGCTTTGCTCGTTTATACGTGTTGGTGCACGCGTTCAAAAGCGGGGTTTTGAAGTGCGTGCGGCATAAAAGAGAGATTTTTTAAGAGATAAATAAGCGCTATTTGCTATAAAACGTGCCCTTCTGAGGATGCGATGATAATGCGTTAAAATGAGCAAAAAAAATTGTAACGAACAAAAACTCTGAGAAAATTAAAGGGTTTCACGTAACGCTTCTGCAAAAGTTTATAAAAATATTGACAAGTTCATATTGGCTTCATCTTTGAATTCTCATCTATGAGTATCAAATCCTTTGATGTTCTCTTCTTGGACATTACAAAATCTAGCCTTATTGCAAAAGGAGGGAGAACTAGAGCGTTTTATCCTAAAAGACTTTTTAAGCTTCAAAAAACAATGGAATGACTTAAATCGAACAATTTTTTACAGGAGCATGTTTGGATGAATTGTAAGCTGCCATAATGGTAACTTACTAATAATATGCATTTTTCATAAAGTCAATTCTTTAACGGAGAAATGAAAATGGTCCAATATGATTTTACTCTGCTCTATGAACGAAATCCCTTTATTCTTGAAAGACCTGAGAATATTGGAAAATCATTTAAACTTCCTCCTTCAAATTTCGGATTTGAAGATCTTCCGCAAATTACCTTTTCAGGCGCCTCGTCGTGTCGGCGTATGATTTTTGGGTTATCATTTACTGGTATGAAAGCATTTTTTGTGATGTTGTGGCAGGTAGGGAAAATGTTAGATGAGGGGGATGATGTGGACTTATGGTTTGATCAGATAACATTGGATCATGATATTCTTGAAGAATTTTTGACTTGCGATCTTTCAATTCAAGAACCAGAATATCTTAATTTTGAAAGTTTTAAAGAAGGTATCAAAGAATTAGAAACAAATAAAATTGTAGCGAAGGGGACAAAAAAAGATTGTTATTTCATCAATCCAGATATTTTTGGTCTTCCTGAATGTGATGAAGATTTTGAGTTCGATGAAGAGGAAGAGATAGAAGCACACTTTACGGTAGAATACCCGAATAAACAACTTCTTTAACCGTTTTTCTCTTAGAGAAAAATAAAAGCTTAGAATAAATGGCTATGAGAACAGTAATGAGTCTGTTTATGGTATGTGAATTGGAATGTTTGCGGGATTTTTTTGATTGAATCTTCTTTATAAACGGTTCTTTATGCAGAGCAGTTTTTATACCATATTTGCTTCTTTTTATGAGACATAAGTTAATTTGAACTGTGCGCCTCTTCAAACAAATGTTTGATCTGTATTTTCCCTCTTGATGCTTTTGTGAACCTTGCAGTCTTGATGTTCACAGCTTTCGCCTTTGAAAGCATTTACGAGAAGCATTTTCACTCTTTTTAATCGTTTATTCATATGCCAATCCCACATGTTGTGGGCAAGAAAATGGTTTTGATGGTTGCAATATAAGAAGGGATAAAATGAGACACTCTTATGATATTCAGCTTTCACATTCAATAATGCAAAATTATAAATTATCTCTATAAATCAAACCATTTTCAACATAAAGGTTTTCTCAATATGAGGAGCTGAGCGTTGATTTTGCATAGTTTATCTATATGTTAATCCTTGATGTTTCCGAGAGAGTTTTTGCATGAATTTGCGCATTTGGCAATTGTATCCCCCTTTTTTGATAGCGTGCAACAGCTTTTAGCTCTTTATTTTTTAGCGCTACAACGGGATTTTTCATCGGCAATTTTCCAAGCTTTTGCAAAGCCGTTAAAACATGAAAGATTTATTGAAAAATTATTGTTGGAATATTTTCTCACTGAAGGCGCACAATCAACTTATCGTGTCTGCTTTCACGAATAGAGGTTGCAAAAAGTAAACGACACAAATTTCCTGAGGAGGGAGATTTGTGTCGTAAAATTTTGTTTAAATAGACGATTGGGGGAATTAGCTTTTCAAGGCTTTTAAAACATTTTGTGGTGAAGAAACTTCGTAAGGATCTGTTGCACAATTATCTGAAAAACCTGTTTCTTCGAACCATTGTTCAACTACACCATCATTAATAACAGCTGCATAGCGCCATGATCGCATGCCGAAACCAACATTGTCTTTTGCAACCAGCATACCCATTTTGCGCGTGAATTCACCAGAGCCATCGGGAATTAATTTCACATTTTTGATATTTTGTGCTTTTCCCCAAGCATTCATGACAAAAGCATCATTGACGGAAAGACAATAAATTTCATCAATACCCGCTTGTTTAAATTCATCATAGAGTTTTTCAAAATCAGGCAGCTGAAAGGTTGAGCAAGTAGGGGTAAAAGCTCCAGGAAGAGAAAAAAGAATAACACGCTTTCCTTTAAAGTAAGCATCGCTGTTAACTTCTTGCCACCGATAAGGATTGTCTCCATCCACTGATTCATCGCGTACGCGTGTGTGGAATGTTACATTGGGAACTGTTTTTTTCATCATTATGATGCTCCTGTATTCTTTTACGAAAATTTTGTTTTAAAACAGCCTTCGTATTTAAAAACATATGGCAAAAAGCGTTTTAAATAAAAGGGCTTCTTTAAAAATTCTTACTTCTGGTGAGTGTGCAAATATTTCACACTTCCGTCAAGTAGAATTAATGGTCGACTTTGGATACTCTTCACCTTAAAGTTAAAGGAAAGAATATGAAGGATTGATATGACCGTAAAGACAGTTTTAACCACGGCTTTTGAGGGGCAAAAACCGGGAACGTCTGGTTTGCGCAAAAAAGTGTCTGTTTTTCAACAACCCCATTATGTAGAAAACTTTATACAGTCTCTTTTTAATAACATTGGGCCTCTTGAAGGAAAAATGTTGATTCTTGGGGGGGATGGGCGCACTTTTAATCGTACTCTCCTTCAGATTGTGTTGAAGATGGCGGCGGCGCATGGTGTCTCTCTTATTAAAATGGGAAGGGGCGGTATTCTTTCTACACCTGCCGTTTCGCATCTTATTCGTAAAACTCATGCCCATGGTGGACTTATTCTTTCTGCAAGCCATAATCCTGGTGGTCCAGAAGGAGATTGTGGTATTAAATACAATGTTTCCAATGGTGGGCCCGCTCCTAATTCTTTATGTGATGCTATTTTTGCAACATCGCAACGTCTTTCTTTTTATAAAATTCTTGAAGCACCAGATATTGATTTAGATAGGCAAGGTACGATCTTTATGGGAGCCATGCGGATTGATATTATTGATCCTGTCGCTGATTATGTTGCTTTGATGCAGGAGCTTTTTGATTTCGACTGTATTGCCAAGGCCGTTGATCGAGGTCTTACTTTACGGTTTGATGCCATGCATGCGGTAACAGGGCCTTATGCTCATGAAATTTTTGAAAAATGTTTAGGATTTTCTGAAGGGACGGTGGTTAATGGTATTCCTTTGCCAGATTTTGGAGGCGGTCATCCAGATCCCAATTTGGTTTATGCCAAGGCTCTTTATGATTTATTGATGTCAGAGAAAGGACCAGATCTTGGCGCAGCCTCTGATGGTGATGGAGATCGTAACCTCATTATTGGTCGTCAACAATTTGTTTCGCCTTCGGATTCTTTGGCTATTATGGCTGAACATGCACACCTCATTAAAGGATATCGGAAAGGCGTGGTGGGGATAGCACGTTCTATGCCGACGGGGCGTGCTGCTGATCTGGTTGCGGAAAAAAAAGGACTAAACTTTTTTGAAACGCCAACGGGATGGAAGTTTTTTGGAACCCTTTTGGATGCGGGAAAAGTAACCTTTTGTGGTGAAGAAAGCTTTGGAACGGGCTCTCATCACATCCGCGAAAAAGATGGTTTATGGGCTGTATTATTTTGGTTAAATCTTTTAGCGGTAACAGAAAAAACTGTCGCACAAATTGTTCAACAGCATTGGCACACCTATGGGCGTTTTTACACGTTACGGCATGATTATGAAGAAGTCGAAGCAGACAAAGCTTTGGAAATTATAGAGCATTTGCGTGCGCACTTACCACATGCAGGAACTGAAATTGCTGGATTTTTCGTCAAAAAAGCAGATGATTTTACATATCATGATCCCGTTGATCAGAGCGTTAGTACGCAGCAAGGTATCCGTATTTTTTTCGAGAATGGCGCACGGTTGGTGGTTCGTTTGTCGGGAACAGGGACGCTAGGTGCTACTTTACGGCTTTATTTTGAACAATATGAAAGTGATCCGCGCAAACACAATTTTAATCCGCAAGACGTTCTTAAACCTTTGCAACAGGTGGCATTAAAACTGTTAAATATACAACAAGCATTGGGGAGAGATCACCCTGATATTATCACCTAAGATCATTGGAATGTTTTTTTGTAAAGGTATGATGATTGATCACATGGGTGTGATTTTAGGGGCGTGATTTTATGTGCATAAGGGAGATCTTCCATTTTCAAGCTCTCTTTGTTTTTTCCTCTCTTACATATCAATCGGATTCCTAAAACTGCCGGATTCTTAAAACTAAATGCTGTAGGAAATTATAATCGAGCATAATCGGAGCATTTATGTCCAATGGGTTTGCTCAATGGCTTGATAGAAATTTTTGTTTAATAGGGGAATGTTTCTCATACAAAACAAAATACGATCATTATTGCACATTTCATATGTTTGTTTTAAAGAAGCTTCTCTCTCAAGACACTAAAAACGCATCTTATGCGTGTTGCTTTGAAAGGGATAACCAGCCATCCATTGAGCAGCACCATTTTTACGCTTATGAGAGAGTAAGACGGCACCATTATTCACTTTGCCCGCTTTCAATGTTGGCTCTTATATTTGAGAGTGTTTAGTATTTTGGATAATCGTTTTACACGGCTTTTCCTACTTGTAACATGCAAAAGGCTTTGCTTGTTTCAATGTAAAAGGGGCTGAGAGAATCTCAGCTTATTTATCGGCTCTCATTCAATATACAAAACCATTAACTATGATTATAAATCAGTCTATTCTCTAATATTATGACTGTTATCTTTACTTAAATAAAAGGTTAATTGGGGACATCATTTTCTTGTTTCTCAATGCTGCAATAGTTTTTAGCTCTCTGAGAACGTTTTATTCAGAGATGTTCCTTTTCTAATTGTTTTGTTATCCATTCGTTAATTGCATTGGTGATGTATAAGAAAATGATTTTGATTAATTTATTAGAGAGAATGCAGTGCGTAAATTTTATGATATGCGGGGGGCTTATTTGAGTTGTATAATGATAATCATTTTTATAAACCCATGTATGGTATGTGATGAGGGCATTCATAAACACAGTTGGCAGATGAGAGTTGAAACAAAGGGAAATGTTTTTCTAAAATAATGGACAATAAGCACTTCTTGCTTTATGACCAGTCATAATGAATGATTTTTCTTTTAATAAGGGGAATTTATGACCCAATATCCCAAATGTCCTCGTTGTGATTGTCTTTATACTTATGAAGATGGTGAAAATTTTGTGTGTCCTGAATGCGCACATGAATGGCCACAAAAAAACGATGATACGGTTCTTGTCAATACTGTTTATGATGCCAATGGTCAGATTTTAACAAACGGAGATACCGTTATGGTGATAAAAGATCTGAAAGTAAAAGGCGCTTCATCTGTTTTAAAAGGGGGGACGAAGGTAAAGAATATTCGCTTGGTGGATGGGGATCATAATATCGATTGCAAAATTCCTGGGATTGGTCAGATGAGTTTAAAGTCGGAGTTTGTGAAAAAAGTTTAGGCATTTATTTTCTTGCAATTGTTTTTGCATTTCGTTGGTTTCCTATTTTTACATTCTTCTCTAATTGGGCATATTTTTCTCCAATGGGCTTCTTTTCTTGTTTCATAGATCACACCAATCAGATAGAAGCAATATGTTTTCCTTTATTGCAAAGCCATGTCTCGCAGAGAAATAGCGACACTTTCTTTTCTTTTAATATGTGGTTATGGGGGACTGGATGTTGACTCACAAGCAACAATAAAAGTATGCGCTTTATGAGAAGAACAACGCCGTAAAGTAGACAAACTTATTCCTGCTGAATTGAAAAAATATTCTTTCTTTTTTATCAGATAATTTCTCAAACAACCATAATAGATTTGGCTTCGATGTATTTATTTTTTATGGGTAGTTACACCTTTTTCGTTATATTTATGGAAATGAGATTGAAAATGATAGGGGGAATTCTTGATTTTAAGAATGGAAAAAGGACGCTATGATCTTGACAAGGTCGTACTGTCATTCATTTTCCAGCTCTTAGTTCTGCAACAGTCTCTTATAAAAGTGTGCATAAGCGCTATTAAAAATAGTTTTTGTTATTATCCAGTTTGTGCTGTGTAAGCGGACGATTTTGATTGGTGCAACATAAACAGAATTGAAATAAGAAGAATGTCAGAATTCTCATTCAAGTTGCAAAATGTGATCTTTGTCAACTTGCTGCTACAAAATATTGATTTATAATAATAAATTAGCGTTATTCATATTGAATTAGAACCCCGAATAACGTGGGATTCTCTCATTTCAAATCTGTTCCATGTTGAATCAATTAAAATCACTTGCTTGCACACCACACGCGGGGCTGGCGTGTGGGTAAAGTGAGGAAAGAAAGGAGTAAAAATGGCTCTTATGAATCGTCTTAAGTGCCAAGGGCTGTCGCAACATTGGGGGCTCGCAGATATAATGATGGTGCCGGCTTGCTACAAGAAGTATTTTGCATGATTTTATCGTTTGGAGAGCTGAGAAAGATGAAGCAAATGGGCACTCTATCTTGCAATGTTTTCTTTTTTGGGTTTTCTTTTTTGTAACGGGGTGTATTTTCTTGGTTAAAATTGCATGACAAGATGATGAGATAAAATAAATTTAAAGTGCACGCTCATGCGTTGTACTTCTGTGTACGTATAAATTGGTTTATTGAAACAACTTATGCTCTTAAAAGGGCAGAAAGCTTTTTAAGGCATATGTGGAGGAGCAAGGTGAGTGAAGATATCATTATTTGACAGATTTTTTAACAATACTCTATTTTTATGGCTGCATGGCTTACTTCTAAAATTTCAGGAATAAAATGACGTAAGATTTTTGCACTCCATGTTTGAGCGCTGTTGAAGAGGGGCAATCGGTGTGGTTATTTTACCTATTGAGGTCAATATTTATTGTGGCATGGCTTCAACGCCTAAAACTTCAGGGATAAAATGGCGTAAAAGATTTTCAATACCATGTTTGAGGGTTGCCGTTGAAGAGGGACATCCAGCACAGGCGCCGCGCATATTGAGATAAACAATACCATTTTCAAATCCACGAAAAGTAATATCTCCACCATCATTGGCAACTGCGGGGCGGATACGCGTTTCAAGGAGCTCTTTAATGGTTAAGACAATATCAGCATCTTTTTTGTCATAAAATTCTTCGTTAAGGGCATGGGTTTGTGCTTGTGTTGTGGCGTTGGTGGTGATCACTGGCTCATTGGATAGAAAATGTTCCATAATTGTGCCTAAAATGACGGGCTTAAGATGTTGCCATTCCCCTTCTTTTTTGCTTACGGTGATAAAATCATAACCTAAAAAGACACCATTGATATTGGGAATATTAAACAGTTTAGCCGCTAAAGGTGAGTTTTTAGCTGCTTCTTCACGGTCACGAAATTCTAATACGCCCTCAGAAAGAACCACGCGTCCTGGCAGGAATTTAAGTGTTGCAGGGTTTGGGGTGGTTTCAGTTTGAATAAACATAGATTCTCCTTTTATAATGAAGGCTTGGGAAGATCTTACATTGTATAATATTATATTTTTTAGGCAATAGATCTAATATCTTCATCGGCAAGATTGCTAGGAATAACAATGACAGGGATTGAAAAAGCTGTCCCTTTATTCCCGATTAATTGAACAAGGGGTCCTGGTCCTTCTGTATGTCCACTGGCTGCTAAAACAATGAGTGCAATCCTTTTATCTTCGTCGATCAGTTTGGAAATCTCATCAATTTTTTTTCCTTCACGCACCACTATTTCTGTTTCAAGCGCATGGGTGGTGCGGACTTCATTGGCAATGTCTCCTAATATTTTATGAGCACTTTGCTTTGATTCTGTACGCATAACGTTGTTAACACCCAGAAAATGTTGAAATTCTACACTATCAACGACACAAAGTAATACCAATGTTCTACTGGTATTTTGGGCATGCTGTGCGGCAAACGCAACGGCACGCCGACACTCTGGTGTTTCATCGATAATAACTAAGTTTTTTTTCTTTGGTTCTTTTTTCGGATTTTGGGGTTTGGAAATCATGCACTTTCTCTATTTTGTACAAACGATTTTTTTGCTCTCTACAGTTTTTAGTTTTATTATTTTTATGTATTGTGCAAAAATCCAATAATTTCACGAATTTTTTTCATATTTTCTTCTGCGAGCATACTAGCACGTTTAGCGCCATCATGCAAAACAGAGTCGATATAACCGCTTTCTTGATGAAGGCGACGTAATTCTTCTGTTATAGGGGCAAGCTTATGGACAACAAGGTCGGCTAGAGCTGTTTTAAAATGCGAAAATTGTTGACCAGAAAATTCTAAAAGAATCTTTTCTTTGCTAACTTTGGCAAAGGCGGCATAAATACCAAGCAGGTTATCTACTTCTGGTCGTTCTTTTAAAGCGGTTAGGGTATCGGGAAGAGGAGCCGAATCCGTTTTGGCTTTGCGTATTTTTTTTGCGATAAGATCAGCGTCATCGGTCAAATTAATGCGTGAAAAATCTGAAGGATCTGATTTTGACATTTTTTTTGTCCCATCGCGCAAAGACATAACGCGTGTGGCTGTTGTTCCGATAAGCGCCTCTGGGAGGGGAAAAAAGCCTTGTCTTTTTTCTTCATCTGTTTGCATAGAGATACCAAAATTTAATTCGGCAATACGCTGTGCATAGTCGTTGTTAAATTTTTGTGCAATATCGCGTGTGAGTTCAACATGCTGTTTTTGATCTTCGCCTACTGGAACATGCGTTGCACGATAAACTAAAATATCAGCAGCCATCAAAGTGGGATAGGCAAAAAGCCCGATGGATGCTTTTTCGCGATCTTTTCCCGCTTTATCTTTAAATTGTGTCATGCGTTGAAGCCAGCCGATACGGGCAACACAATTAAAAATCCAGGCAAGTTCAGCATGTTGAAAAACACGTGATTGGTTAAAAATAATGTGTTTTTGAGGATCAATACCGCAGGCTAAAAAGGCTGCTGTCACTGTTCTGGTGGATTCGCGTAAAGTAAGGGGATCTGGGTTGACTGTGAGCGCATGCATATCCACAACACAATAGAGGCAGTGATGAGAGTTTTGCAGTTCAACCCAACGCTGAATGGCTCCAAGATAATTGCCAAGATGTAAATGACCACTCGGTTGTACGCCGGAAAAGACAAGTGGTGTGAAGGTATCCATAGGAGTGCTCTTTCTTCAATTAAGGTTATTCATTTTATTGTTTTTGACAAAGTATAGATATTATGAGCGTTTTTTCAAATTTTTAAGCGTGTGAAAAAAGGAACGGGTGTTGAATAAAAAATAGGCACTAAAATAGATCAAAAATATGCCAATCATGATCCCAGCTAAGGTGATCGCGCGCAAGAAAAATGATGCTTGTGAGGATAAAGGAAAAGACAAAAAACCAAACACATTCAATCCGTAATAGAGGGCTAGTGCACTCAAAAGAGTTGCCATCATGAGACATAATATTCGCTTTATCAGTTGGAAGTCGTATTTCCAATAACCGCGTTTGATAAGGACACTCCACAGCAAAAGGGTGTTGGCCCATCCAGAGGTAATTTCAGCAATAACAATGCCTCGTGCAGATAGAATAGGAAATAATGTTAAGGCGAGACTGATATTGATGAAAACGCAAATACCTGTAAAAATCATCGGTGTTTTGGTATCTTCATGAGCAAAAAAATTAGGAATAAAGACTTTAATGAGAACAAAAGCTGGAAGTCCTAGTCCATAAAGTTCCAGTAATTGTGCAACATGGTGTGTTGATTGACTGGTAAATTGTCCTCGTTCAAAGAGCAAACTGACAATGGGAGTGGAGAGCAGCAAAAAAGCGATGGATGCTGGAAGTGTTAACAACAATGTTAATTCAATAGAGCGATTTTGTAAATGGTGGGTTTCTTTATGCTTTTTGCTCCGCAAAGCGCGTGTTAACTCTGGTAAAAGAACGGTTGCAACGGCAATGGCGATTACGCCTAAAGGCAATTGATAAAGACGATCAGCATACATCAAAGAAGAGACAGCACCCGATTGACTAGAAGCAATGTTGGTATTAATAAGCAAATTAATTTGCGTGATGCCACCTGTGATGGCTGCTGGGAATGCTAAAGTTAATAGCTTACGAACATTAGGACTTAAATGGGGCTGGCGGAAGGAAATTTTCATTCCACTTTGACGCAAAGCAAGGGCAATTAAGGTGAGCTGAAGAAGCCCTGCTGCCAATACACCCCAAGAGAGATTTAAGCCAATATGCCAAGCGTCAAGTTTATAGATCCAAGCATAGGCAAGCACACCAATCAGAATAATATTTAAAAAGAGTGGGGCAATGGCGGCAATAAAATAGCGTCGCAGCGCATTAAGCATGCCCCCCATCATGGCAGCAAGCGACATGCAGGTTAAATAGGGAAACATGATTGCAGTAAAGTGAATTGTAGCGTTAAATTTTGTTGCATCTTCGGTAAAACCTGGGGCAATAATGGTTCGTACCAAAAAAGGCATACTCAGTTCCATCGCAATCGTTAACAGTAAGAGCAGCGAAAAGAGAACGCCAAAGACTTCTTCTGCAAATTTGCATGCCGTTTCGTGACCTTCTTCAGTGATTTTTTTTGCAAAAAGAGGAATGAAAGCAGCGTTAAAGGCACCTTCAGCAAAAAAACGACGAAATGTGTTGGGAAAACGAAAAGCAGCGTTAAAGGCATCAGAAACAGGACCTGTCCCTAGGGCTGCGGCCATAAGCATTTCGCGTACGAAGCCAAAAATACGGCTCATGAGGGTTCCGGAAGCAACTGTTGCAATTTTTTTAATCAATGTCATAAAGATATATCAGCTTTGTTGTAAAGAGAAGCGATGACAGGAGAAATAAAGCGTTTTAAATCGTAAAAATCTGATCTCTATCCTAATCAAGGATACTTTTTGTAAGCGTTTTACGACGGTGTTTATCTTTCTGTCAACAATGGTGCTTGAAGACTTTTTTATGCTCCTTGTTTACTGTTGCATTAAAGTTTTTATTGTTGCCATAAAATAATTAAAATTTCTTTTTCAAACTGAAATATGCGAGTGATATCACAACAATTTGAAGGGATATGTAGGGATATATAATGATAATTTCTCTTTATGGTGTGATGTCGTGAATAGTGCAACCCAATACCGTTCTGTTTTATGTGAGGGGTGTGACCCTATTAAAAGAATGCAAATAAAATAAAAGCGTGGAGCAATGCGCAATTTTCATTATTAAAAAAAACAGCGCTTTAGATGTTTTTAAAAGTCGTAAGGCTGAGCTAAAAGGTGATGGTAAAGCTGGTGATTGGTTTTCACTTTTACGGCTTTATGTTCTCCCAAAATTTGTCTGCCCTCCTGTTTTAGAGATTACATAAACAAGAGGATAGGAAGATATGATCTTTCAACAGCATTTTTGCTGTTCAGGTTTCTTTTCACAGTTGATGAGGATAAAATCTGAGGAAATAAGATAAAATTACTCTCTCATGGTTTCCATTCTCGTTGAGGTGCAATTGATTTGCCGATGAAGGCAGAGGGGGGGTAAAGGCTATCATTTTTACCAGAGGGGGCAAAAAAGTTAAAGTTTATAAACCTTTTAGATATTCATTGCCATTGCTTTTATGTGCTCCGTTTTGTGAGGTTGAATATTTTCTTGTCTTTTGGGACTCTGATTGACGATTTCTATCATTTTTTGCACTTTAATTGCTTCTTTATCAAGGGTGTTGGAACATTTTTTTTCATTATTTTTCTTTATAGATTGATGCTGGATAGATTGATACTGGTTTGGTGCTAAGCGCTCATCGAATTTATGGTTATAAAAATACATGGGTTGTATATGCGGTTCTATCTCTTTTATCTGCTTGACTATTTCCATAATCTCTTTTGCTTTGATGGTTGATGTGCCAAGACTCTTCGCAAGTCTTTCAGGATTATTTTCTTTTATAACTTCATGCTCATTTGAAGATAAGCGCTCATTGATTTTTTTGATATAAGTCCTTATCTCTCCCCTTAATTCAGGAGAGTTTGATAAAGTTTCTTGCTGTTGTGCTTTTGACAAGGAAAGGAGATTTTTCATCCAAGCCTTAGGCATTTCTACCGACTGTTCACACCGCCTTTGTTTTACATGATGGGTATGGAGAATGTCTCTTTCTGTTTGTTTAGAAATATTGATATAACGATCAATGGCTCTACAGAGGGGCAAAATATTTTCTTCAGCATGGGCGCGCGCGTTGTTTTTGATGCCAAATACATTGCTACCAGAAAGCTTAGAAATCGATTGGGGAGAGGTGGTAATTTGATAGGTGAGTTGTTCTCCTTCAGTATGATTTTCATGGATCATCTCAATTCTTTCCCGCAAAATATGACGATTGCCATAAATGATTTGGCACAAAGTTTCTATTTCTTTTCTTCTTGCTTGAATGGATGCGTTGTTTTTTATCCTTGTGGCAATTTCATTGTTGGTAAGGGGGGCTATTGTTTGTGCGGGGATAAGCACTTCTTGCTGGTTTTGAATTTTTGGTGCTGTAAAGGAGAGGGCGTCACCGATTTTTAATGTCTGTATTTGCTCTGGGGTGAGATCTTTTTTATTTCCCAAGATGAAAATTCCGTTAGCATCAAGCATAAAGCCATTGGGTCCACTGCCTCTGTAAAAGCCTTTATAGGTATGACCTTCTTTTGCTGTTATAATAAGATAATGATGAATACTCTCAAGCCCGATATGTTTCATACTGTCCATGAATTCTTTTAAAATAAGTGTTTTTTCTGGATTTGAAATATCTTCAAGCAGATGTTTCATTTCTTCTTTATCGTTATGTTTTAGCGATGCAATACTGGCAAGATTCATACGTTTTTCTGTTACAAGAGAAAAGTCGAGTGTGTGGCCAGCAACTTGCCCAAGTTTTTCAAAAAACATTCGTTGCGTGCGTCCATTGCCTTCTCTGAAAGGATGTGTATAGTTGAGCTGTATCAACATTTCAGTGACATGTTCAACAAATGTTTCGCGGGTTAAGCCTTTTAAACTATTCGTTTCAGCAAGTATTTTATCTAAATTTTCTAGATTCTCCTGTATCTGTTTTGCTGAGGCAAAAGAAATCCCAGCTTTTTTCATCATTGGCATATAAGCAACGGTACCATCTTCAAATGTAAATGGTTTTTCGCGTGTTTGTCCGGCCCATTCAAAAGTATTTTTAAATAGGGTGTGATGAATATATTGGAGATATGTGGAGGTTAGTTTTTGTGGTGGCGCTTCTTGGCGCAGATGAATGATTGCTTTTGTTGTATCATGGGCACATTGCACTTTTAATTTTCCATAGTCTTTTATTCCATATTTATTCTTTAAGGTGATACTATTGGGGTAAAAGAAATTACGGTGTATTGTCTTATTTTCTTCGGTTTCAGGCGGTGAGGATAATTTCTCCTGTAAGGTGAGAGGGATGGTGTCCGTTTTTCTTGCACCAGTATCCCAGTATGCCATTGCTTTTTTTGGGGGCTGTTTTGTTCTTTCTTGATGATCAGAGCGTGTCTCCTTTGTCATTTTGACAGATATTGAATTATTTGTCGCTGTATTACTGCTCTGTAAAATGTTTTTTTGAAAATCTTTTTGCATTTGCCTCATAGCGGAAGCCGATTGAGCAATTGGTTGTGCCATTTGTTCTTTTTCTTGTTCTTGCAAACTTTGGGGCATAACTTCAACGCTGTCATGTAAAGCATGAGGGACAATCCACGGTGAAAAATGGGCTTGTTCTTTTTTCTTTGTTTGAATGGATGCGTTGTCTTTGCTCTTTTCAGTTATTTCATCGTTTTTAAGAGTGGCTCTTTTTTCTTCTGGAAGCAATGTTTTTTGCTGGGTTTTTTCTGGGTTTTGAACTTTTTGTGCTGTAAAGGAGAGGGTATCACCGATTTTTAATGTCTGTATTTGCTCTGGGGTGAGATCTTTTTTATTTCCCAAGATGAAAATCCCGTTGGCATCAAGCATGAAGCCATTGGGTCCACTGCCTCTATAGGTACCATGATAGGTTTCTCCTTCTTTTGCAACGACAGCGAGATGATAATTTTTTTCATCCAATCCAAGCTCTCTCATAGAGTTGGTGAATTCTCGTAAGAGGAGCAATTTTTCTGGATTTGAGATATCTTCAAGCAGATGCTTCATAGGCTCTGGGTTGCCATGTTCCATGGCAGCGGCGCGGACAAAGTCTTTACGTTTTTTGCTCACAAGAGAAAAATCTAGCTCATGTCCTGCTGCTTGAGAGAGTTTTTCAACAAACAGTCTCTTTGTGCGCCTATTGCCCTCTCTGAAAGGATGCAAGTGGTGCAAGTCTATCATTATACTAGCTGCTTGTTCAACGAATTCTTCGCGCGTTAAGCCTTGTAAATTATTCTTTTCAGCAAGCGTTTTATCTAACTTTTCTAGTCCCTCCTGTATTTTTCTGCCAATCGCAAAAGGTTTTGTAAATTCTTTCTTTTTCAAAATGGGCATAGAAGCAACAGTGCCATCTTCAAATGTAAAAGGCTCTTCGCGTGTTTGTCCGGCCCATTCAAATGCACGGGAAAAGAGGCGTTGATGAAGGTATTTGAGATAAGAGGCATTAAACTGCTCTGGTAGAGGTTCTTGGTGCAGTTTTATCATTTCTTTTTTTACATCATTAGAACAGCATTCTTTTAATATTTCTTTATCTTTGATGCGGTATTTATTTTTAAGCACTTTGCTATTGGGGTAGAAAAAATTTTGCGCTTCTTCATTGATTTGCTTTGAAATGGCTGCATTAATTACAGAGTGTTGTTCTTGCAATTCTTCCTGTGTAGAGGAGGCACAATGTTCTGTGTTTTCTTTCATGCATATTTCCTTTCAAATGGTAACATTATTTTTTGATTTTTTTTGTTTACATTTTTTGCCTTATGTTATTTTCATAGTGTTTTCTTCAAAGAAGAATGCCTATTTGAATGATTGAAAAAATTGACCTTATTCGCATGGAACAAAGTTAAAGTTTGTAATTTTTATAAAGTATTATCGTGAAATTTTATCAATGAATTCTGTAAAATAATGGGGTGTCTTATTCAAAATTTTCTGTATTTCATACACCGTCTTTGGTGCAATCTTGGCAAGATAATTGCACCAAAGTTTTGGATGAAAAGCCAACAATTAGGAGATTTATCACGACAAAGCCATTGCTTTTGATGTTTCGGCTCTGCGCGGTCGAACATGCGGCTGGTCTTCCTGTCTAGAAGTTTCTGCAACTTCTTGATGCCGCTTTGCTGTTGAGCGTTCAGGCAGCTTTGGGGGCTGCGATAAGCTTTGCTGCTTTTGTAATTTTTTATCGAGATCGGTAGGTGGTTGATAACGTTTTTGTTGTTCTGCCTGATGGTTTTGCACAATGGTTTCTCTTAACTGTTTTACAGTTTCAGCATACTCCTTAATGACGGTACAAAGAGTAGGAAGATGTTCTTCAGCGGCTTTGCGTGCTCCATTTTTTATGCCAAGGACTTGTCTACCAGCAAGCGGAGAAACAGATGTACAATCCTTTTCAATTTGAAATACAAGCTCTTCTCCCATCTCTGGAATTTTTTGCATATCTTCTATTCTATATTGCAAAATAAATGGATCCTTATAAACAATTTGGCACCAATATTGGATCTCTCTTTGACCATATTGAACCGATGGATCTTTTTGAACTCTGCGGGCAATTTCCTCATTTGAGAGAGGCTGTATTTTCTTTTCTGAATTGAGCGGATTTTGTAAATGTTGATTTGTTAGCTCTTCCTCTTGTGCTTGTCGCTGATGTTGTTGTTCCGTGTGAGAACCTTGTAAAATATTTTCACTTTTTGTATATTTTGAAGTATACACATAACCGTTAATGGCAGCACATAGGGTGGGAAGAGTTTCTTCAGCTTTTCTGCGCGCATGGTTTTTTATGCCAAGAACTTTTCTACCAGCAAGCTTAGAAATAGACTTAGGCTGTTCTGTAACATCCCATAAGAGCTGTTCTCCCATATCGGGGTTTTCTTTGATTGCTTCTATTCTTTCACTTAAAATAAGCCGGTCGCCATAAACCTTTTCGCACAAAAATCGTATTTCTTCTTGATATGCTACGAGCAATAGCTCTCTTTCCATTGTATTAATAGATGGTTTTTGTTCGTGAGACGATTTTGGTTGTTCAATTGCTGTGTGTGGAGAGGCAGGCTTTTGGACGACAGTATCGCTTTGTTTTCTGTTTTCCATACGGTGCGGTTTTCTTGAAGGCGGGACGGCATATGTTCCACTGTCTTGTGATGATGAACTGCTTTGCTGCCTGATTTTCATATGTGATAGTGTTTTGGGTCTAACACTTGGTTCGTGTGTTTCAGGATTTTGGATTTTTGTGCCGTTTTGCACTCTGTCTCTCATGCGTGGGGGTGTTTGCGGAGTAGGCGTTGCATAGAGATGTTCTCCCTCTTGAGCTGTTGTTTTGTTTTGTTGCTTATCTTTTGCGCGTGGAGGTCTTTGTGGAGCTGCTTTTGTGTGCGGAGAGGAGTGTTCTTGGATTTTTGAGTTGGGGATTTTTGTGCCGGTTTGTGCTTTTTCTCTCATGCGTGGAGGAAGGGGCGGAGCCACTTTTGTCTGTAGGGAGGGGGACTCTTTAACTGTTGGTTTATGTTGTTGCCTCTCTTTTGCACGCGGGGGTTTTTGTGGAGCTGCTTTTGTGTGCGGAGAGGAGTGTTCTTGGATTTTTGAGTTGGGGATTTTTGTGCCGGTTTGTGCTTTTTCTCTCATGCGTGGAGGAAGGGGCGGAGCCACTTTTGTCTGTAGGGAGGGGGACTCTTGAACTGTCGGTTTATGTTGTTGCCTCTCTTTTGCACGCGGGGGTCTTTGTGGGGCTGCTTTTTTTTGTGGGGGAGGCGCCTCTTGGTTTTTGGCGTTAGGAGGCATTGTGCTGGTTTGCATTGGGCTTTTCATACGAGGGGGTGGTGGTGGAGCAACTTTTGGGTGGGGGGATAAATTTTCTGGGCGTTTTTCTACAGTTGCTTTTGGCAAACTTTGAGAAACTTGGGAAGGAGGGGTTCTGGTGGGGGATTGTTCAGCCGGTTGTTGAAATTTTTCCATCATTTCGGTGATAAAAGGGGAGGGATTTCTTTTTTTCATACATGTTCCTTTCAAACTCTTCCAATATTGTTTTTAAATACTATTTAAAAATGTACGTTGGTTTTTATTCTGTTTTATGCTTTTTCATTTGCTTTTATGAGAGAGGATATGAAACTGAATGCTCTCGCACGATTTGACTCTCATGGTTCAGATCATAATCATTCTCTAAAGATTATTTTCTCAGTGTTTGGGTTAAGGGACAGAAAAATAAATTTTGTTTCAATTTTTCTCTCTTTCTTGGCGCAAACACCTCTTTCCTGTGTTGCGCCAAGACGTTAGATTCAACGTGAAAACTTATGTCTGTTTAGCTGGCAAAAGCCATCGCTTTTGGGGCGGCAGTTTTGCGAGGACGAATATCTGTTTCTCTTTGTTGCGTAGAGGGTGTTGCTCCTTCATGCGTTACTATTGAAGGCTCGGGACGTTGAGCAGACTGTGAGACGCTTTGTTGTTGGTGCAAGTTTTGCGCTCTCTTAGAAGGTGCTTCATTGTGTTCTTGTTTTGTCTGCTGAGTTTTTGAAAGGCTTTCTCTTACTTGTGTTACAGCTGTTGCATAATTGTCAGCGGCGTCAATGAGGTGAGAAAGACCCGCTTCAGCATGTCTGCGTGCTTTATTTTTAAAGCCACAAAAGTTACGACCAGTGTATTTGTTAAAAGACTGAGGATTTCCGGCAAGTTGCTGTGCCAGCTGTTCTATTGTTTCAGGGTTTCGGAAAAGCTCTTCTGTTTGTGATTGCAAAATGTTTGTGTTGCCAAAAACAACTCCGCACCAATATTGGATTTGGGCATGGTGTCTTTTGACTTTTGAATGTTGTTGAATTTGGGTAGAAATTTCTGTCTCTGAAAGCGTTTCTTTTTCCCTTTGGGAACGATCTGGTTTTTTTAGAAGTTCAGCGACGGCTTCCTTCCCCATAAAGCGTTCATAGTTTTTGAGTTCTTGCTCTGGAGATTGTAAGAGGCTCTCTCTTGCCTGTTTTACGGCTTCTGTATAACAATCAACGGTGATACTGAGAGCGGAAAAACACTCTTCCGCTTGTTTACGCACTCGATTTTTAAAGCCCAACATGCTGGTGCCGGAAAGTTTAGCAAGACTTTCAGGATGGGCTGCCATGCGCCATGAGAGCTCTTCTCCTGCAGCGGGATTTCTTTGAATTTCCTGCATTTTTTCTTGCAAAATGTTTGGGTTACCATAGGCACTTGCGGATAAATGTTGGATTTCTTCTTGATAGGTTCTAATTAATGAATGGTGTGGAAGCAATAGAATGATTTCTTCCTCTGAGAGAACTCTTGTTGTCCTTTGGGTAACTTGTGAAGTAACTGTTGAGTGTGTCGTTTCAGGTTTTTGCTGCCTTTTGGTAGAGCCGCCTCTTGTTAACGAAGCTGTTGGATTTGTTGATGCATGTACAGTTTCTTCACTTAAAAGAGATTGTCTTTCCTCATCTTCTTCCGGTATGGATGACAGTCTTTTGCTTTTTGAAGGTGTTTCTTTAGGAAGGGGGGCTGCGCCTGAGACCTCTGCCGCCGCTTGTTCATAGAGCCTTATAAGTTCTTGTATTGAAGAGGATGGAAAAGGATGAGGGTGTTTTTTTTTCATGCATGTTTCCTTTCAAAAATTGTTTTAGAAAACCTCTTTGGTGCATTCTTGCCTTTTATACTTGGATCGCTTTGAGACAAAAGAAATATCGAGCTGAATGAGCTTCCAAAGATCTGCGCTATTTGCAATCAGCTTAATGGACATTTGTGTCTTTTATATAGTTTTTTTGTGAAATATTATCAATAAGTTATGGTCAATCACAAAGTACATTTTTAGGACTATTTTTTGTAACATTCTAAAACAATTCTTGGCGCAATCGCAATAAAACGATTTGCGCCAAGAAATTCACTGAAAAAGAGATTATATGAAAAACAAAAATTGATCTGTTTTTATGTTTATGCCCCCTTACATGGCATAAGCTATCCCTTTTTCTCCTTGTCTTTGTCGTTGTGGACTGTGTTCTGGACTATTTTGTTCTTGTCCTCTTTCGTGATGACGATGATGGTGATGATGGTGATGATGGCGTCTTTGTTCCGCTAGAGGGGTTTGCGATAGCCTCTCTGTGGCTCTTTCTACAGCCTTTGTATAATCATCAATGGCGTCAACAAGCGGTTTAAAACCCTCTTCAGCTTCTTTGCGTGTTTGACTTTTTATGCCAAGTGCGGTACGGCCAGCGAGCTTATGTATAGATTCAGGATCTTCAGCAAGTTGATTTGAAAGCTCTTTTCCTTTATTGGGATCTGTAAGTATGCTTTGCAAATGTTTTTGGAAAATTGTATCATTGCCATAAACAATTTTACTCCAATGTATGACCTCTTCTGCACGTGCTTGGACCTGTGGATTTTTTAAAAGCATTACACTCTTTTGGTCAGTTGTGAGAGAAGGTGAAGATGATCTTCCTTTTTGTTGTGGAGAAACCTCTGTGTAGTTAGTTTCAGTTTCTTGTTGTCTTTGATTATGGTGTCTCCCTCTTGAAAGAGGAGAAACGCTGCTCACTGATGCGTATAGAACTTCCTCTTCACGTTTTGGGGGAGCAACCGTTGTGTAATCGGTTTCAGTTTCTCGCTGTCTTTGCTTAGGGTGTCTCCCTCTTGAAAGAGGGTCAATTTCGCTAACTGATGCGTATATTAGCTCTTCTTCTTGGTTTTGGGTGCGCTGGTTTCCTCTGTTTTGTTTATTAACTTGTGCATAGAGGGGCTCTTGGCTCTTGGCTTCTGAGTGTGGGTGACTTTTTTTCATGGCTGTTTCCTTTCAATATTTTTAGAAAACCTCTTTGGTGCATTCCCCACTTTTAGTTTTGATAACTTTTATATAAAGGAAGATATCCAACTGAATGACCGCCAAAGATTTCGCGCTATTCGGGAGTAGTGTAACGGACCTTTGTGTCTTTTATACAGTTTTTTTATGAAATTTTATCAATAAGTTATGATAAATTATAGGATTCTTTTTTAGAACTATTTTTTGTAATATTTTAAAACAACTCTTGGCGCAATCCCGATGAAACGATTTGCGCCAAGAAACTCACTGAAAAAAAATTACATGAAAAACAAAAACTATCTGTTTTTACGTTTATGTCCACTTACATGGCAAAAGCCATTCCTTTTTCTCCATGTCTTTGTCGTTGTGGGCTGTACTCTGGACTATTTTGTTCTTGTCCTCTTGCGTGATGATGATGGTGGTGGTGGTGGTGTCTGTGTTCTGCTTCTCTTTCTGGATTTTCTTGTTTTTGACCTCTTTCTCTTTCCTGTTCACGTGTAAACTGTTTATGGAGCTTTTGTGCCGTATGTATATGCCTCTCAAGAGCTGAGCAAAGGTGGGTAAACTCATCTTCAGCTTCTCTGCGGCTTGGAGATTTTACACCAAGTATTTTGTGACCTGCAAGCTTACCAGCGCTTTGAGGATTTTCTGCAAGGTCCCATAAGATTTGTTCTGCATTTTGAGGATCGTCAAGGATCTTCGCAAGTGGTCCATTCAAAGCATGTTCTTTTCCATAAACAACTTTGCATCGCTCTTGGATTTCTCTTACACCATATTGAAAGCTTGTGTTTTGTAAAAGCCTTGTTGTAACCACATCTTTTGGGGTTCTGGGAGGGGAGATTCTATTTCCGCCAACGCCTAGATAGATGGGATTTTCTAGTTGTTCAGACTCTTGCCCGCCTTCAGCCCCCATGCCAACCGTTGTATAGACAGATTCGAGTGATCTTTGGGGAGAGCGTCCACCATTTGCACCAAAATCAAGCTCTGCATAGAGATGTTCTGGTTCTTGGGGATGTCGTCCACCCTGTGCACCTCCACCAACTGTGTCGTAGGGTGTTTGCCAACCTTGCGCCGCCAGATCCGTTATTGAATAGGGGTTTACGAGTCTGTCGGTGCGTCGCCCATCACTCGGTCTCCCACCAAGTCTGTCATAGGAATTTCCTAGTGGCTTTTGGGGAGCATAGATCGTTTTTGGTGGTTGTTGAAGTGTATATTGTTGTGAGTTGCGCTGTTCTTTGGGTGGTTTGTTAACCTTTGCGTAGAGGTCTCCTACATTAGAAGCTCCTAGATTTTGTTGTTCAAGTGGCTTTTGGGGAGCAAAGACCGTTTCTGGTGATTGTTGAAGTGTATATTGTTGTGGGGTGCGCTGTTCTTTGGGTGGTTTGTTAACCTTTGCGTAGAGGTCTCCTATATTAGAAGCTCCTAGATTTTGTTGTTCAAATTGTCGTCTTAGTTCCTCTACATTGGTAGAAGGAGTTGGGTGACTTTTTTTCATGGCTGTTTCCTTTCAATATTTTTAGAAAACCTCTTTGGCGCATTCCCCACTTTTTTGATATTTTTAGGACAAAAGAAGAATATCAAACTGAATGGTCTCCAAAGACTTCACGCTATTCATATTGATATGTAATGGACATTTATGTCTTTTATACAGTTTTTTTATGAAATATTATCAATAAGTTATAGTAAATTATAGGATTCATTTTTAGGACTATCTTTTGTAACATTTTAAAACAATTGGTGGGCGTAATGGAGATAAAATGATTGGTATAAAGAGTTCTGTTGGAAGGCAAAAGTTCACGCGTTTTTAGCCGGTAAGAGCCAGCGATGAAGAGCGACTAACTTTCAAGCTGCGAGCTTGACATTGTGCTTCTTGGGTGTTCTTTACAGTATTCGCAATTTCTTTTGCTTTGCTTTCCGATGTCCCAAGGAGGCAAGCTAGTCTGGTATAATCTTTTTCTTGTATGGCTTTACGATCTTCTGAGGATAGACGATTGTGTAGTTGTCGTGAAAAGGTATGGAGTTCTTGTCGCAGTGAACGAGAATGCAATAAAGCTTCCCTTTGTTGTTCTTCTGGTAAGGCAAAAAGGTTTTGTAAATTTTTTCCAGGTTTTTCGACAGTGTGGTTCAGGCGATTTTGTTCTCTTTGGTGTTGCTCTAGAATTTCATCTTTTGTTTGTTGTGTTATTGCGCCATAATTTTTAAGGGCTTGGCTGAGTTGTGGAACAGCCTGTTCGGCTTGTCTGCGATTTGAACTTTTCATGCCAAGTATTTTACTCCCAGCAAATTTAGAAATTGATTGAGGGTTTTGTAGAGTTTCATCGGCAAACTGATTTCCTAAGTTTGGAGCTGCCGTTATGATATCCAATTTTGTCTTTAAGGCCTGGGTTTTACCATAAACAGTCTTTGATAAATTTTCGATTTCTTTTCGGCACGCTTCAACATAAGCGTCATTTGAAATCCTTGTGAATAACTCTTCATGGGTAAGAGGGGCTAAAGTTTCTTTTGGGATCAGTGTTTCTTTTAAGCTTTGAACGTTGGTTTTTTGAAAGCAGAAGCGGGCACCGTTTTGTAATGTTTTGACGAGTTCTGGGGTGAGATCATCTTTGTGTCCGACGACGAAAGCCCCTTCTATTTCCATGACAAAACCTTCTGCTGAAAAACCTCTAAAGATGCCTTCATAGGTTACATCTTCCTTTGCTGCAACAACAACACGATCGTTAATTTCATCCAGTCCAGCGTTTCTCATTTGGGAGATGAACTCTTTTAAAACAAGGGATTTTTGCGGATGGGTGATATCTTCAAAAAGATCTTTCATCGGTTGGGGATTGCCATGTTGCATAGCTTCAATACAAGCTGCTGTCATCCGTTCTTTTGTGATGAAAGAAAAGTCAATGGTATATCCTGCGGCTTGTCCAAGTTTTTCCATAAACATTCGATTTACGCGCCCATTGCCTTTTCTAAAAGGATGTGCGTGCTCGAGCGCCATAAAAACTTCAGCGGCACTTTCAGCAAATTCTTGGCGCAATAAACCTTTTAAATTGTTCTTTTCATTAAGTGTTTTTTCGAGTTGTTTTAGTTCTTTTTGAATCTGCGGTCCAATAGCAAAAGGAATTTCATAGGCTTTGGGACGCATCGCCGGCATATGGGCAGTGGTGCCATCTTCAAATGTAAAGGATGTATCACGGGTTTTTCCAGCCCATTCAAAAGTTTTGTAGAAGAGGCTCCAGTGGATTAGTTTTAGATAGGAAGCATCAAATTTTTGTGGGGGTGGTTCATGGCGAAAATTTACGGCTGCTTTAGTGACGTCATGGGTACTGCGTTGATACAGTTTTTTAGGGTCTTTGATGCCATATTTATTTTTGAGTGTTTTGGTTCCTTTATATAGATAATTTTGCTCTAACATGTAATCTCTCCTAAGTAGGTAGGGTGGTGGTTGATGAGCGTCTTAAACGCTGCATGTGAAAAATTCCCCTTCGCGTATTCTTTTGAGATTTTGGGTGTTATGAGAGGGAGTGCTTTTCCCTTCAGTGTATGGATGTTGTATCAATCGTTTTGTGATGCTTTTGAAAAGCTTTTCTGATGTTTCCTTTGTTTATTATCTTGTACTGTAAAATGCTGGTATTTAGGGCGCTGATATGAAGCCCATGAGTGGTCAGAAAATGGATTTTCTATAAATTGACTCTGGGTAAAATCTTCATTTTTTGAGGTGTAAGGAAGAGGTCAAAAAGAAAAATGTTGCTTAAAATTGTTGTTTTTTCCTTTAACAAAGTTGTTTGCAAGAGCGCTTTGATGAGGGGCGTGGATATAGCGGGTGTAATCGCTCTTGGTTAGTGGATGGTGCTGGTACTTTTCATACACAGCTCTCAGATTGGTGAATCTATGGGCAAAAGCAGTCATCAAAAATTTTTCTCCATTATATTTTTTTATTGCTCCATATGAATATCTTGCCATACGAACATCTTTTTTGTGTATTTTTGCAACAAAATGTTTTTTACTTTGTGTTGTTGCTCTTATTGTATGCGCTGCTTTAAGATTTAAGACCCATAAGAGAATAAAAACTTTTCTTTGGTTGGGGAGAAAAGCCTTTTTCAGCGCTTTATCATTAAAATAGAACACTTTATGATATCGTAAAGGGGGAAAAGCTTGTATAAGAATGATTTATTCATTTTGGTGTATATCTTGGATGTTTTTTGGGGGGAGGGAGAAAATCGATGTTTGTCGTGTGGGGGTTTTGAGAGCTTCTTGTCTCAAAGGCAAATCTTTTGTTGATTATGTTCTTTAATGGAGGAACGCCCTTGACGTAAAACAGAATACCATTGGGGTGCTAATTCACGGGCTTGTTTTAAAGAGACATCTTTTAACACACCCATTTGGCGACGGTGCTCATAAATGGTACAACGTTAAAGCCTCCCATGAAGTGTATAAAATCTATTGAGCTTTCCCATTTTTACGCTTCATAAAGAAGCCAGTATCCTCACATACTTTGAGTGCCTAATGTTTCGGACAAGACCTTGGTCCTTAGAGACGGTTCATAAAAAGGTATGCCTTTCTTGTACAGTTTCACTCTACATGAGGCTCTCGCTTGTGACATGCAGGCGACAGAGTTTTGATTGATGCAACACGACATGGAACAGATTTAAGATGAGAGAATCTTACGCTATTTAGTCTCTTATTTAACAAAAAAATATAAATTATCATTTATAAATCAATTTATTATATAAATTATAGATGAAAAACTTTGTAGAAATGGGTTCCTTTTCCAAGTGGAGATATTAGTGTCGCTATTGGTTGGGTGTATGGGCGTTTTTATAAAGACTTTTTAAAGACCATGGGCGCTGATAAAGCTGATAAAACGATGCACAAAATATAAAACAGAAAATATAAAAAGAAAAATCACGGATTTTTTGAACCTGTTTTTCTTGTATGCGGGCGGTTATTTTTTGTCAATATCGCATCATGGAGGATAGTTTTTCTTTTGTGGGGTAAAGTGGTTTTTTGTAGCTGCGGCTAACATTTTTTTCCTTCTGAAATAGATGGCGCAACCACATTGCGAAGGGGAGCCTTGCATCAGAATAATTTGTTCATCTTGACGCATTTCTCGAATAACTTCGTGGGGTAAAATGAGTGCTCTTTTTAAAATATTCATATAACCACGAAAATCGACTCCATATAAGACAAATAAAATAGGCTTTTGTAGCTTTCGTCAGTAGTAATCATGACGTTTAAAAGGAATTAACAATTATCCTGTCCAATTGCTTTGGATATGGTGTATATGCTATGTGCAAAATTGGTGGTAGGGCGCTTAAGTAGTCTGTTTTTTGCATGTATGATAAGAATATTAAAATATCTCTTCCACATAGGTGTTTAAATCAAAAAAACAAAGTTTCATATTTTTTAGTTGGCCATAGAAAGTGTATTTGAACGATTTTGTGTGCGTGTGTAGAATTGGCTATGAGCGTTCCTTGCTTTTTGAACAATGTCGGTAATTTCTCGTGCTTTCTGTTCTGATATACCAATACTTTGTGCAAGTGTTTCATAATCTTTGTTTGTGATCGCACTACATTCGTTTGATGAGAGACGATGTTCTAAACTGTTTATAAAAGTACGGAGCTCTTGGTGTAATTGAGGAGATTGAGATAAGATTTCTCTTTGTTTTTCCGGTGATAAAGCAAAAATATTTTGCAAGTTTTGACTGGGATTCTCTACCGCTTTTCCAAGGCGTTCTTGTCTAATTTTATGGTCTCGAGTGACTATATTATAGGTAGCTTCTATAGTATACACATAATTCTCAATTGCAAGAGAGAGCACATCAAGATAATTTCGAGCGTGTATACGTGCCGGATTTTGTAGACCGCATATACTAAAACCTGCAAGAGGAGAAACAGAGTGCGGTGCCTGTTTAATCTGATTAGCAAACTGTCTGCCTAATTCTGGATTTTTAATAATCTCTTCTATTTGTTCGTTTAATACGTTTGCGTCACCATAAACAGTTTTTGTGTAAGCTCGGACTTGCTTTTGAGCTTTGAGAACGTAACTATCTAGCGCAACTGTTTTGGCACATTCACTTTTTGTGAGAGGTGCTAATGTTTCTTTTGGAATAAGCGTGTTTTCAAGCTCTTTGCTGTTGGGGGCGGTAAAGGTAATGATATCACCAGGTTTTAGTGTTTTTAATCGTTCTGGTGTGAGATCATCTTTGCTACCAATGATGTAAGTTCCTTGCACATCGAGTATAAAACCTTCTGAATAACAACCTTTATAAGTTCCTATATAGGTTTCTCCTGCCTTTGTTGCTATAACAAGACGATCATCCACGTTGCGTCCCGTATTGTTTATATGGTCCATAAATTCTTTTAAAAGACGTATTTTGGGGGGATTGGAGATATCCTCAAAAAGATCTTTCAACAGTTGTGTATTGCTATATTGCATTGCTTCGCTACAGGCAGCCATCATACGTTTTTGTGTGACAAGCGAAAAGTCAAGCTGATGTCCTGCAGCTTTGGCAAGATTTTCAAAAAAGACTTGTTCTGTGTGCTCATTGCCATCTATGAATGGGTGGATTTTGTGAAGAGAATAAAATAGACTCGTTGCTTCCTTGACAAATTCTTCGCGTGTTAAGCCCTGCAAATTGTCTTTTTCGGCAAGCGTTTGATCTAATTTTTGTAAGAGTTCAGGGATTTCTTCACCGGTTGCAAAATTATTGCCCCATTCCATTCTTTTCATTTCTGGCATGGCGGCAATGCTATCGTCTGTAAATGCGAAGGGGATATGGCGCAGATGTCCAGCCCATACAAAGGTATTTTTAAACAATTGTTGGTGGATATGGCATAGATAAGTTGAATTAAAATATTCTGGCAGGGGTTCTGCACGCAGATTGATCATGGCTTTTTGCCTATCATGTGAGCATTTTTCCAGAAAGCGTTTTAAATCTGTTTCTCCATATCTATTTTTGAGAATTTGGGTACCAAGATAGATATAATTATGGGGTGAGGGAATTCCTTTTGTTTTTTCTTTTGCTTTTGGCATTGTTACATTCCTTATAATGTTACATTGTCCATGAGAGTGTGTTAAACTTTTTGTTTGAAAATCCCCCACGCATATTGTTTTGAGATGTTGAGACTTGGGTGAGGAAAAAATCCCTCAAATTCGTAGGTGTTTTTGAGTGTATCAATCTTTATCTTGGCACTTTTTTCTTTTACTGAGAGAGAATGGTTCATTTGGGTTGTTTTCATGCATATTGTCTTTTAATTTTTTTGTAGAAAAATTTCCCTATAAAAGCGGTGCCTTCAAAAGTTTCTTGATAGGATTCTCAAGGCATAGATATGATTGGTATTTATTATTTGGAGATGAGGAGAGTGCTTTATAAAGAAAATTGGCATTGGTAAGCACAGGCATAATACCATCATTTAAAGACTTTTCCCCATATTTTTCTTGTTGTATCAAGCGGGAATTCCTTCTTTATAGGCTTTTATGAGATAGAATCTCTGCTTTTATCCTTTGATGTTTTTGTTTTGATGCATGGCCTCCATTAGAGGGTGTTTTTTAGTTTTTCTGTGCTTTTGGGGCAAAACGGTTTTTTGCAGCTGCGGCTAACATTTCTTTTCTTCTAAAATAGATCGCTCGACCACAACGTAAAGGGGGTTGTCCTTGCATCAGAATAATTTGTTCATCTTGACGCATTTCTTGAATAACTTCGTGGGGTAAAATGAGAGCTCTTTGTTGGTAATTGATGTTGTAAGAGCTCTTTCCTAAAGATAAGCCTCTTGATTTGTTCGTTCCGGTTACTTCAACGGTCATTTGACCACAGCGTTCTGAAATGTCTTTGGCAGTTTGGAGATCTTTAATGGCAGCATAGCTGACAAAGGAACAACTTTCAAACCATGAACGTGCTCCTGCTTCTCCAAAGTGGTTGACCAACTGACCAGAGGATTGATAGAAGAGCATCAAGGATGTACCGTATTTACGTCCACGGTCGCGGGCTTCTTCTAAAATATTCATATAGCCTAAAAGATCAACTTCATCTAAGACAAATAAAACACGTTTTTTATAGTTACCGTCTGCTGTAACCATGGCATTGAGAAAGGCGCCAATAATCACACGTCCAATAGCTGGATAACTGTTTAAAATGCTTGCGGGGAGATTGAGAAAAACATCTGTATTGCCATTGGTAATATCTGAGGAAAAAAAATCATCTCCGCAGACAAGATCTGCATAATTGGATAAAGAAAGCCATTGGGTGTCTTTTGAGGCGGTGGTATAAACCCCTGAAAAGGTTTGCTCTGCCATTTCTGTAAAAATACCAACCATTTCACGAATAAAAGGAGAAGGTGTTGTTTCTTGAATCATGCGTAATTGATTAACAACAGCTGTTTCTGATTGAGAGAGAATACCACGCAATGTTTTTAAATTGCGCTCGCTGTCTTCATATTCATCAGAAAATACAACATGAGCAAGAAGAGCTGTTAATAGATTATGGGCTTGTGTTGAGAAATATTCCGCTGAAGAATTGTCTGATTTTTTATCTGTAAGAAGCAACTTTGAAAAGCTTACAATATTCGCTTCGCGTTGTGTGCGTGGTACGCTGTCGTCTAAAAGCCAATCGATGACATTAAAGTTTTTTGTTAACAATGAGTTAGGATCGAGAACAATGACATTTCTATTTCCCATTTTTTGACGCGCAAATTTGACCATTGGGGCAACTTCTGTTGAAGGATCAAGACAAATAATAGACCCTGGATAGGTTAAACACGTAGGAACTACTGTACTTGTTGTTTTATAGCCACCAGAACCAGCAAAAAAGATCATATGAGTTGAACCAAAATCAAGATTAAAGGTTAGCAAAGGGGCTGTTCCACCCTTTCCCCATGTTGTTTTATTGCCAGGTGCAAAGGGAATGTTGCACACATTATCTTGATCGACACGGTATCTTTCACCCACAACAATTTGCCCATTGGCAGGAAAGATTTTTGCTGCCTCTCTTAAATTCATCCAAGCGGCCTCACCAAAAATACCTTTTTTTGCGCGCTTGACCTTACTTTTAGGGGGAAGGGTTGTTACGAATTGCATGATGGAAAAAAAAACACCAATGATGATGCCAAAAACAACCATGGGGTCCATGAATTGAAGAGCATAGCCCCATGTTATTCCTTGTTGGCCAACATAGGGACTTAAGCGTTTTATTTCACCACCAATATAGTAAAGAGCGGTTGTTCCAAAAAAGACAACGGAGACAAAAGTGATCATTTTACGCAGGTGTAGTTTTTGCGAGAGACTATACAACAATGAAACAGCAGCCGTTAGTGCTAAGACTAATAAAGGCTCAGAACGAAGTGTCCAATAAATTTGATCGCTTTTTAGTCCATTTGTTATAAACAATAAAAAATGAGGGACAAGGAATATCGTTAAAGCACCTAAAGCGATCGGTGTTAAAATGAGTACCATTTGTGTTTTGGTATATTTCATTGTATTTTACTTTCAATTCTGTCAGAATGTGTTGCGAAATGCTCTTTTCCAGGTGTGTGATATGAACTCTCATCTCTTTTTGCAAAGGTGCAGATAACGCCAAACAGTTTTCGCTTATGAGCCTTTCTCATTAAGGAGGAAGGTTTTGTCTATTCTTAGCAGGCCATAGCGAATGCTTTGGAACGGTGCATTGTGCATACTTGTGCTTGCTGGTGTACTTCTTTGGTTTGCTTAATAATTTGTGTAATTTGTTTGGCTTTATTTTCTGATACACCAATGCTTTGAGCCAATGTTTCATAATCATTATTTTGAACTGCTTTATGTTCATTTGGTGAGAGACGGGTGTTGATCTTTTTTACAAAGTTGCTGAGCTCTTTTTGACATAAAGGATTTTTTGCTAAAGCTTCTTGCTGTAATTCTTTTGGCAAGGCGAAGAGGTCTTGCAAGCTTTGACTTGGCATTTCTACCATTTTTGCAAGGCGACTTTGTTCTGTTGCATGTTCTTGCGTAATTTCCTTTTCAGCATATTTTACAGCATGCGCAAAATTTACAACGGCAGTACAGAGCATCTCAAGATGATTTTTAGCGTTTGCACGTGTCTGATTTTGTAGTCCACATAAACTGAAACCGGCAAGATGAGAAATAGAGTGCGGTGCTCTTTCAATCTGGTTGGCGAGCTGTTGGCCTAAGCTTGGATTTTTGATGATTTCTACCATCTGTTTGTTTAATGTTTTTGTACTACCATAAACAATTTTTGACAATTGCTGGACCTGTTTTAGGCTTGCGTGGACACAAGAATCTTCTGCAACCATTTGGGCCGTTTCATTTTCTGTCAAAGGGGCTAATCTCTCTTCTGGAATGAGAATGCTTTCAAGCTTTTTTGTTTTGGGAACGGTAAAGGTAAATCTATCACCAGGTTTTAATGTTTTGAGTTGTTCTGGTGTGAGCTGTTCTTTATTGCCGATGATGTAAGCGCCTTTCACATTGAAAGCAAAGCTATCATAACCAGCACCCCTATAGGTGCCTGTGTAGGTTTCACCTTCTTTTGCAACCATAACAGGACGATCATTAACATTGCGCCCAAGTTCTTTCATGTTGCTTATGAATTCCTTTAAAAGAAGTATTTTATTGGGATTAGAGATATCTTCAAACAGATGCTGCATTGGTTCTAGATCACCATTTTCTGCTACAGCAACACTGGCGAGCATCATGCGTTCTTTTGTAACAAGTGAAAAGTCAAGCTGATGCCCTGCTGCTTGAGCAAGCTTTTCAAAAAAGACCCGTTGTGTACGTCCATTGCCTTCTCTAAAAGGATGAAGTTGGTTAAGGGCGTTAAATAAGCTTATTGCTTCAGCGTTAAATTTCTCGCGCGTTAAGCCTTGCAAATTATCTTTTTCGGCAAGCGTTTGATCTAATTTTTGTAAACCGTCTTGGATTTCATCGCCGAATGCAAAAGGATTTTCCCATCCTGTTCTTTTCATTTCGGGCATGGCGGCTATGGTGCCATCTTCAAATGTAAAGGGGAGATGGCGCAGATATCCAGCCCATTCAAAGGTATTTTTAAATAAGTGGTGATGAATAGAGCATAGATAGGAGCTATCAAACTTTTCTGGTAAGGGAGCTTCACGCAGATTAACCATTGCTTCTGCTGTATCATGTGAGCATTTCTCCAGAAAGGATTTTAAGTCTTTTATTCCATATTTATTTTTGAGTGTTGTGGTGTTTGGGTAGACATAATGATGGGGAGAAACTGTCTGTATATTTTTTGTCTTTGCTTTTGCTTTTGGCATTGTAGCTTCCTTATAATTTTACGTTGTCCATAAGAGTGTTAAATTCCTCGAGTGAAATATTCCCCTTTGCGTATTCTTCTAAAATTTTGAGTGTTGTAGGATGAAGCGCTATTCCCTCTATCGCATGGGTGCTGATGGCTGCTTCAACGGCTTCACGGCGTTTTTTTAATTCTTCTTCTGTTATCGATAAAAGATTTTCTCTATTTTCTGTTTCGTTGGTTTTCATGCATTTTTTCTCTTATTTGCAATCGTTGCTTTAAAAGAGCCTTTGCAGCCGGTGTGATTTTCTTTTACTCACCTCCAAAGATGTTTCGTTGTTTGAAGGGATCGTAATAAATTTCTGTGACCTTAAATTTTCCTTCAATCCGTTTGCATTGGATGATGATATCAATCATTGAAATCAACAGTCCTCGAATATCATCACGCTCTAAATCACCACCGCCTTCACTTTCTTTGACCAAAAGGGTCATCTGCTCAAAGGCTGCAAGTGCTGTTGATGCGTGAACCGTCGTAATGGAACCTGGATGGCCTGAATTGACATTGCGGATATAATAAAAGGCTGTACCATCTCGAAGTTCTTGCAAAAGAATACGATCAGGACGCATCCGTAAAGATGATTCAAGTAACTCTTTGGGGCCAACGGAGGCTAAGCCTTGTCCATCTTTTGAATAGAACATTGAGACATGGTTAGGGTGTGGGATCACCAATTCTTGCGTGTCTTCAATGGTGATAATACGCTCTTCTTGAGGAATTTTGGCGATTAATGCTTTTGATAATGTTGTTTTACCCGAACCGGTTTTTCCCGCAATTAAAATATTTTTCTGGCATTCTACAGCTTGATTTAAAAAAGAGACAAAGTCTTTATTACAGTAGGCATTGGCTAATTTATGCTCGATGATTTTGAGTTCGTTAAAACGAGAATGATAGTCATTCAAAGGTGTGAAAGAGACCTGTTCACAGAGCGAGAAGAGGCCTTTCTTGGCGAGCTCTTCGAGAGAAAAACTCTGCGATGACGGTTTGCGAATTGTCATACTAATCGTGTCTTTTTCGACAGCGGGTGGAATGACAATTTGAATACGCTCATTGCCTGGTAGCGTTGCAGATAATATTGGGTTTTTGTCCGATATGTTTTGCTTGGAATAGGATGCTACAACTTTCGCAATCCCCATAAGCTCATTAAAAGAGAGCCCCGGTGCTTCTATTGTTTTCCATCCATCAAATCCTTCAGTCATGACTTGATAGGGACGATTGATAACAATTTCAAAGAGTCTCTCATCTTTCAAAAAAGCACTGATGGGTTCAAGTTTTGTGAGAACAATCGCAACGGTTTCATCGCTCATGGTATGTAAGTTTGAGTTCATTCTAAAGTTACCGCCGAATTTTTGTAAAAGTTTCTTGAAACAGCTCGATTGATAATCTGTTTTTTGTTTTCGATGACTTTCAATTTATAAACGCTGGAAAAATCTAAATCGCGGGCAACAAAGATATTCACCATTTCCCCTTGGTTTTTGGATAATGTTGGAGGAATATTGGCGTAATTTTCTACGAGAATGTTTGCGATGTTTTGTCCTGAAGAGATTGTTTCAGTTTCTTCTTTTTCCTGTTTTTTTGATAAACGTTTATTGGCATAATGTGTTGCATCTTTTATTAGTGAGACAAGAAGCGCAGACCCAATCCTCTCAAGCCAATGGTTATCAATATCTCCATCCATACCAGAACGCCCTAAAGCATCCGTTGCCGGTGAAGCTAAGGATATAATGATACCATTGGGGGTTTTTGCTCTATTCCATAGTACAAAGAGACGTGTTTGGCCTTTTTTCAATCCGGCGCGATATTCACCAACAATTTGGGTGCCTTTATCAAGAAGCACAACACGACCATTGTCTGATAAGATATCTCTGGAGATGATACAACTGGCAAAACCTTGTTGATCACTGTTGATGGCTGTTTCTAAAATACAAGGAATAGAAGTTCCCATCGCGATGATGTAGTTTCGATTGCCAAGGGTTGAAGCACGAATACCTTCAAGCACTGTGGGTTTGAGAAGATGATTAAAACGTTGTGTCGTTTCATCAGGTTTACTTTCAAGTTGGTGAGGCAAAGCACCATTATTTGTTTGTGAATCTATTTTGCCTTGTTGTGTACTTGCATAAGCTAATACAGGAGCACGTTGTGCTGCCTCCAGCAGTGAGTCATCAGAATTTAATTGATTGATGTTTGGTGTTGGTAGCTCGACTTTTGGTAATAGAGCGTTATTTCGTTGAGGCTGTTCAAAGGGGGGAGGGGTAGGCTTTGCAGGACGAAAAAGCTCTGTTTGTTTTATAACTTTTCCTTCTTTTGAAGATTCAATTGGTTGCTTTTTGTCTGTAACAAGTGTTGAATAGGCTAAATAAAGACAGACACTGAAAAGAATAATAAGAGCAATAGCTTTCCCCACATTGTTCTGTTGACTTTTCCCTTGAGCATTTTTTATTGTATCGCGATCATTAATGCTTTTTTCATCCACGGTGTTATTCATGGCTGCTTCCTAGGTTCACTTTACGTTGTACAGATGGTGATGTCGTACCTGTTTCAGGATTAATTCCTTTTGGTACGAACCTTTTGTTAAAGATGCACAATACTTCATTCCCACGTCGTAGCGTGAATTGTGCAGCTGTTGCATGAACAATAACCTTGTTGCCTTTAATCGATTTGGGAATAAGCGCTTCTTGCCCATCAGGCGATACAATGTAAATGGCAGGGATTTCAATGTTGCCTAAAAAGGTAAAGGTTGTTGTTTTCCCATTATCATAGACAGAAGCAGGTTCAATAAGAGATGAGCCTTGAGCTTCATAAGCCCAATTGCGTGGTCCAAAATCTTCATGGATATTTAAAATATCATTGACAAAGTTTTCTTCACGTTGTTTTTCTTTTTCTGCTTCGGCTAATTTCTTACGTAAGGCTTCATCTTCTGGATAACGAAACTTTACTAGGAAATACGTCTCATTGCCGGCTGAAACATCGCCTTCACGGACTTGTAGCTCGAATTGATAAGAGCGTTGTGTTCCATCTTGGCGGCTTGTGACAATTTGTAAATTTGTCACAGGCTGGACTTCACGTGGTTTGAGAAAAACAAAGTGTCCAGCCGGTGCAACTTGCCAAGCAACCGAATTTCCAATTCCTACATAGGTTACTTCTTCATCAACGGCAAATTCTAGTTGAACCGAAGAGCGAATGGAGCCAATGATTTGTACGACGTTGTAGGGGTCATAATTGACAAATCTGATGCGGTTATCTTTACGTGCACTGACAGGCGCTGTTTCTGCAAGTGAGAGAACTGTGTGAAAGCTGAGAGTGATCGTAAAAATTAAAGAGATTGTTTGTAAAAGTCTGATCATTTTATCACCTCTGGATCAGATCTATATTCCGATACTTGAAAACCAAGAGGGTTGATAAGACGATCAGACGTTGAAATGTGTGCGTTCACGTAGGAAAAATTTAAGATTGAAATCCAATGGGAAATATTTTCTTTTTCATTCAAGTCTCTGATCGTTTTATAGTAACGAACTTGGATAAGATCTTTACTTATAAAAGAGATTGATTTGATTGTGATCGTAGCAATCATGTTATGATAAATATTTTGCGGACTTTCTGGATTATTGCCTGCGTACCATTTTGCAAAACGGTTTTGTTCTTTTGGAGAAGATAAAAGAGAGACTAAGCGAAAATTGTTTTCTGCTTCTGATGCTTGAAAACCTTCACGAGCGCGAACATATTGGCTGGCAAAATAACGCGTTATCGCTTCATCATAGTCGTTAGGAGATTCTTTTAGGGCGCTTACAGTATCAATAATGCCTGTTGAGTTATCAACGCGGATAACAAAAGGCTCTACCGTTTTCAAAGGCGTCAAAGCTGCGACAGCTAAAGCCAGCGCAATTGTCATCAATCCAAAAAGCACTGTTAAAGCCATGGAGATTTTCATCCGCACGCGCATGCTATGCATGCGATCAATGTCAAATGAGCGCGCTTCTTTTATATATTCTTCAAGGGCATCACTTTTCACGCATAACCTCCACAGTTTTATCAGATCGTGCTTCATGAATAACCGGCTTTAATAAAGCTGAATTGGCTGTTACTTTTTCACTTTCCAAAGTATTGAGAATGATGGGAGTGGTAACAGGCTTTACGCTCTTTTCTGGGTAGACAATGTTTTTATTGTCCCAATTCCACTTATCTTTATTTAAAGCGCGTGTATGTTTGCCATTACAGCGTGGTGGTTTTTTAGGGCCACTCAAAGAGGCACAACCAGTAAGAGCGATTGTTAGGACCATAACAAAAGTTATTTTTCGTTTCATTTTTTGAACTCACAAATATCTTGGAATACAATGCATGAGAGCCTTTGTTCTGAACATTTTTACAAGTTTATGTGATGCAAGATTTTGATTGGTTTTGTTGTTAGACCCAAGATGTTAGATCTTATCTGGAACAGGATCATGGCGTGTGCGCCAAAGGGCGCACACAAGGCAAAAACAAAAATGCTTATTCTTTTAAAAAGGTGCTTTATCTTAAAATCGACCACGACCGCCTCCAGATTTACCTGCTTTTGCTGCCGCCCCTGCCGCACTTCTAACAGCGTTACCGGCAGCTCCTGAGATTTGTGAAGTGGCACTTTTTACTGCATTGCCACTCGCTCTTGCACCATTGGAAAGCATTGTAAAAATCTGTCCTCCTGAAGAGACACCAGCGTTAAAGTATGGTCCGCCAGAGGCCAGCGCTGTTGCAATACCAGGAAGCGCACGGAAGATAATAACTCCTATGATCGAAATGACGATGACAGGGGGAAAAAGAACATAAATTGATTCATATGAAACTTTGAGAACCTGTAGGATAACTTGACATATAATGGTTCCAAGCATGATTACGAGAACTTGTAAAATGGTAAAATTGATCAAAGTTGTAATCCATGCATCGGAGTATTTTCGCGTTGCATTGAACAAATACAAACTAATGAATAGAGGCCCAAGACCTATAATCATGACGAGTGCAACTTGTGCAAACATTTGCACAATAAAACCACCTATACAAAAAAGAATAACCGCGAGAAGCATGATAGAACCAAGAAGACCTACAATGATCTTTTCAAAAAACCAAGCATTGTATAAGACTTCTTGATAACGCGAACTTGCCTTTAACAAAATATAATCAAAAACATTGGAGCTCGCAGGATTACTGTTAAGCGCATTCCCAATAGCATTGGATAAATCATTGAAGAAAATATCCTTGACATAAGTATTAAATGTATCCGCATTCGTTGCCATTGTTGTAACAACAACGATTTTAACAACATTATTGAGAAGACTATGCATGGAAAGCGCAACGCGACCTGTCATAACATTATAGCCATAAAGAAAGATAAAAATGATTGCGGCGAGATTTAAGGGCGCTGAAATAGCAGAAGACAGCCCACTCACCGTTGTGTCCATCACATTATCAAGGGGTTTTAAAATATACCCAGAAACGCTTTCAAAGGGAGAAAAACTAAAGTCTGACATTTGTACTTGTACTTTCAAGTTTTTCTTTTAATTCTTTTTCTTTTTCTTTTAATTGTGCCTCAAGATATTTATGCTTTTTTTGTTCCTTTTCTTCACGTAGCTCATCTTTTGTCTTCGTATCTCTTGCTTGAATCATATCAAGAGACTGAAGTTTTAAAGAATTCACTTGCAGATTAGCTTGAAGAAGAGAAAGCTTTACTTGAATCTCTTGTCGAAGGGCTTGCAATTCTTCTGGTTTTGTTTCTGGTTTTGATTTAATATTTTCAAGTTGTTGACTTATGTCTTTAATTTTTTTTGCAGTATCAGTTGCACTTTTATAAATGCTTTCAGCTGTTTCAGATTTTGCAGTATTTAATTTTTGTGTGTTCTCGAGTGCTTGTTTATAATATTCATCTACATCGGGTGTTGTTTGCGCTATTGCATGAGAAATAAAAGAAAAAGATAACAGTGTAACTAAGCCATATTTTTTCATTGATTTTTTCTCCTTTGATAAAATATGGGCAGCCATTTGTCAGGGGCAGCTCCATATTCGTTGATAATTTCATTCATGAGTTCAATGTTTTTTGTTGTGCCGCTTAAAACGGCGATCTCATCATTCATTCCACGTAAGTTAAGCTCTGCAACGACGGAACTTTGTCCTTGTTTGATGAGAAAACGACGGGATTCTCTGCTTAACTCTGACTGTATCAGTTCAAATTCACGCTCAGTAAGTTTGAAAGCTTCGACATAATCATTGTAATTTGCTTTTTGATTTGGAAAAAATATTTGGGTGGGGCATTGCTCAATGATTGTGTGCGCGATTGTTGAGTTCAAAGCATCTTTAGGACTTTGTGTTGCAAAGAGCATCATGCCATTTTGTTTACGAATTGTTTTTAGCCGATCTTGCGCAAAAGCTTTAAATGAATCATCTTCTAAAGCTTTCCAGAATTCATCAACGACGATAATGATGCGCCGCCCATCAATCAAATCAAGAATGCGGTGAAAGAGATACATCATTAAGGGGCGTCGAATTTCTTCATTATCTAAGAAATCGGTCATGTCATAGCCAATGAACTGCGCATTTAAATTGAGATCATCTTGGTCATTATCAAAAACCCATCCTAAATCATTGCCTCTAATCCAGCGTTGCAGCCGTATGGCAATCCCTTCTTTGGATGTGTTGTCAAAAAACAGTTGAAGGGCACCAAGAGAGCGCTGGGTTGGGGGTAAGTTTTCTAAGGAATCGATGGCTTTGGCGATATCTTGTCGCTCTTCTTCCGTTACGATTTGCCCTTCAGCGGTTACCAGCTTTAAGATCCAATTACGAAGAAATATTTTATTTTTTTCGGTGTATTCCATGCCCTTTAAGGGAGCAATACCCGTGGGTTGCCCATTTTTTAAAGGTTTGTATTTCCCTCCTCCAGCCCGTACAAAAATCTCTGCTCCTTGATCTTTATCAAAAAAAACCATTGTTGGATTGTGTTTTTGTAATTGTGCAAGAAGAAAATTAACAATCACTGTTTTACCAGATCCTGATGGACCACAAACAAATGTGTTTCCAAGATCGCCATAGTGAAAATTAAAATAGTAAGGTGAACCAGCCTGTGTTTTTAGCAATGCGACAGCAGCTCCCCAAACATTATCGTTCAGTTTGCCAACAGGGAAAGAATGGAAGGGCGATAAAGCGGCAAAATTTCTGCTGGTAATGGCGCCTGAACGCGCACGATAGCTAAAGTTTCCAGGAAGCTGTGCCCACCATGCTGCTTCCAATCCTAAATCTTCTCTGGCAATCACGGCTCCTCCATTGGTTAAATGGGAACGTGCTTTTGATAAGTTTTCAGACAATATTTTAGGATGATCAGCAAAAACAGCTAAAGAAATGTGGTGTTCTCCCAAAACAAAACGGTTTGATTCTAAATCATCTAGCGCTTCATCCAGTGCATCGATTTGTGAGCTAGCACGGTCAGCTGCATTGATCATTTGATTTTGTTTGCGGCTCATAATCGCACTGGCGGCTGCCTTACTTTTAAAAACAAAGGATTGTGTTAAGATGAATTCAAATGGCACCGTAAGCAGACCATCAGTCATACCTGGGCGTGTTTTAGAAGGATACTCTTTCCATCCAAACATGCCCACAAAGCGTTCATTGCTTTCATGGCGAATTTCGATAATTTCTTTCCCAAAAATAACACGATCCGAGTAAATTGTTGAAGCAATAGTTCCAAATGTGAGAGGAATACGCTCACGTCTTCCCCCCACTAGCTGGTGGAGAAATTCACTTTGTTCGGCAAATAAAAGTCCTTCATGTTCATAGATTGATAGTAGACGGACTTCATACTCTTCCAAACCTTGCATAAGATCTTGACTTAACTCTTCGAGTTTACGAATAGCTTCCTCATCGGGCTCAGATTGTGTTTTCTTGGCTTTGCTCAAGCGCTGAAAAAATGAAACCAGCTTTTCTGTTTTATCCGCGGCCGGATTCCAAAGCAGTGAAATAAATAGATCATTTCTATACAGTTCTTGCGAAACCATTTTCTTTTTATATTTTTCATCTAATGTTGTTGCAAAAGATGAAAGAAAATGACCTTCTGGGTATATCGTTTCACGGCGGCGGATGATGTGAGAATATAAAGCAAGCCGCTCGTCTGCGATATTTTTAAAAAGGGTGTTTAATTGGTTGTGTAAAGAATTTAATTGATCAATATCCGCAGTGTCAAAATTTATACCCTCAACAGCCATCACAACCATTAAACAGCGTGAATTTAAAGCAACGACATGTTGGTTGATGTAGCGTATATAGGGAATATATTCTTCAGGCAAAGTTTCCCGTTTCATTATTGACATCTGTTTCACCAGTTTCGTTCCTTCAGCTTAGTTCCTTATAAGTGCGGATAAGGCGTAAAGGGGAGGTTGAACCTCCTCCCCATCTGTTGAGGTTTTTTTGTTTTCCTCGGGTATTGAGCCATGCAAATAATACGCGAAATTGGTTGTGATCGTACTTTGTCACTTCTCGCAAAATAAAGTGCATCCCAATCCCAAGACCAAACATGGTAAAATCACTGGTTAAAATGAAAAGAATGGATGTTGCCATGACATTAAGCGCCATCGCTTCCATTGTAACACCAGCAAACATGGCCGGGCGCGTACAGGCAAGGAAAAGAGTATCTTCGTTCATTTATGTTGTGCCCGCTAATTTAGTGACGAGAGCAGGGGCACCAAAAACAATAGCAATCCCCAGAACACAGTAAGCTGCTTTGCGTAAATCAATAAAGCCGTACATCCAGCCAATCCCCACAGCAGCAACACATATAATTGCAATGAGCCTTGCCGTTGGACCCGTCATCATTGTGACAATGTTGCCTAAAACACCATCAAGATTTCCCAGACCACCTCCACCAGTAGTAGAAGCAGCATAAGAAAGATCAGATACAAAAACTGCCGTAAAAAGCAGCATGGTCACGATAAAAATGATGTTTTGGAATCTATTATCTGTCATTTTACCTCTCTTTAACAAATAATATTTGTTCATATGTCGACATTCCATTGCCTCTAACAAACTAAAGAGTGCTGTCATTTGATGACAGTTTAATTCTTCTCGTTTGTTTGCTTTAAAAGCCTTGATCGTGGATCTGTTCACTCTCAAGCTCTTCTTCGTAAAGAGACAGAAGTCTTTTCAAATTGAGATTGTGTTACATGAAAATGGCAATTTTAAGTTGTGTATATTGGTAAAAATAACAATATTAAAATAATGAAAGAAAGAATATCATTCTTTACAAAATGTAGTTAATCTGCAACACTTATATTTGGATTTTTTCTTTAAAAACAAGGGGATTGCTGATCAATAATCTGACATGATAGGAAAAAACGAATTTTTTGAGCGAGCGTGTTAAGAGATGCTATTTAAATTGATTGTTATTATTTACATTATGGGGGCGACAGTGTGGGGATTAAGCCAATATAAAGATAAAATGGATTTCAGCATTCTTAAAACATTTGAGACGCAAGATATCCAAGATATTGTCGATCTCTATCGAGAAGAAAAAAAGTTGGGTAGATCTATCACCAAACAGCAATTAGAAAAAAATGAACCAGCTCTCGATTTGCAGAAGAGTGTTTCATTAAATGATGTTGCAAATAATGTTGTTGTTTTTCATGGTAAGGCTTCTGTTACAAGTGGGGTTACATTTAAATTACTGACGCCTGCTGCACAATCTTGGCGCTCACATATCTCCCGTGATATTCATCTTTATGGTGTGGATACATGTGCACCCCGTCAAAAAGCAAGATTAAATGATCAAGAATGGCCCTGTGGTGCGGTTACAACGGCTTGGCTTGTCACCAAAACACTTGGACAGGATTTATCCTGTAAACAGGCTTTGATGCACAATGGTGTTTATTATGCGCAATGTTTTGTTCAAGGGGTTGATTTAGCTGAGGCAGGTCTTACAGAAGGTATGTTGGTACTCTCAAAAGAGGGGAAAAATCCTATTCCAGCCCAGTATCATCATGCGGAAGAAAAAGCACGTGGCAACAAGATTGGTCTTTGGTCGAGTGATTTCACTGAACCTTTAAAATGGCGGCGAGATAATGGATCCTATAATCCCTTTGCTAGTCCATGATTGGTTTTAATGAACATATTTACTTAAATTTTCATAGAGAAAACTTTATCAATAAAATTGTACCAAATCGTAGAGCAAATTTGAATAAACGGTGAGATTATTTTCGTTTATGAAGTAAATGGATGGTACTTCCCTTTTCAAGGGAGGGTTGCTTTCAAAATCGCTTCTCTATTTTTACTTATGTGTTTTATAAAAGCGGGAAAATGTCATTGTTGGTGGCAAAGCATTTTTGAGTATTTGTGTTTGAAGGAGAAAGTGAGGCGATAAAAAACGCTCAAGAAACGGATTTCTAGAGCGGTGTTGATAAAAGTAAAAAATGAACAGCCCCAAAAATGGTGTAACGTTTAATATAATGGATAGAATCTTTCACAATGCCTTAAAAGAATTCATAGCAAAAGTTTTTTCATCAGAATTTTGTCTTCAGGATTGGATCACGTTTTTTACTTCTTTAAAAGTGATCAATCTGTTGCCTTCCTTGAAAAGCTTTCATAATTATCTGCTTTTAAATTCAGACTTCCAAATGATGGATGGATTTCAAATAGACTCTACACGAAGAAATCTTCGTAAAAATGATTTGCCTTGTTGATTGTTTTCTATATATCACAAAACCTTTCTATCTTTTTTGTTATGGCTTTGTGGTTCAATGATCGTGAGATTTAAGTATTATAATGCTCATAGGCTTTCTATAGGGCTAGGGGCGATGCCTATTGCAATGTAACTATTTGAAATCAGTTGAACAAAAGCATTAATGCGCCTTCTGATTTCATCATTTGTATTCAGTTTGGGCTCTTTCCCTTCTTATTGTATTTTATGACAAACTCATACGATGGCTATTGTGAGCTCTTCTTGCGTTACTTTACTCAGAGTGTTCACTTTGAAAGCAAGCAAGTGGATAGTGAGGTTGTATTCTCATACAGTGTGAAAATTCAACCCTCATTTGGGTGGGATAATATTAACAGATAAGGTATTTAAAGAGGGATAAAATGAAAAAAAATTATTTTATTATGCATGGCTCTATTATTCGTCTTGGGGTGTGAAAAAAAACTATAGCGTAGAAGATTGAAAAAAAGATGCAAAATTAAGAGAAGAATGGGGAACGAAGTGTTTTCTTTCAGGACAATTTGTTAAGGAATCTAAAAATTGTCAAAATGTCTTACAAGCAGATACTGAAATGTTTTTCTCGCCAAAGCTTGATGCTATAGACCGTGGTCATGTATTTTAATAAATATATATTACTCAACAGTAAAGTGTGATATAAAAATTCTAAAATAAAGAAGTTACGGCTCAACGAATGCTCGCTTCTTCAATTGTTATAGCGGAATTTTTTATCATTTTTCATCTTTTAGATGAGCTCCCCAAATCATATTCGCAATCCTATTGTTTGTTTCAACTTTATCAGATTGAGGATTATAATCATGAGAGAATTGGATAGCATTGTCTTATAGAAATATCTCTCAAGGTATCCAAGCCTATTTTGCGACGCTGTTCGTAAAGGGTATAAGGGTAAATCCATTGAGCCCCCCATCTTTACGCTTATGAAGAAGCAAGCCGGCGCCATCATTATATTTGCCAGCCCCCAATGTTGCGACAGATCTTGCATTAAGACGGTTCATAAGAGCCATTTTTTAATCCTTTCTTATACAAATTTGATCCACACATTCATCCCGCTTTTGACGTGCAAGGGAATGATTTTGATTGATTCAAGATAAGCAGGTTTGAAATGAGAGAATCTTACGTTATTCGAGCCTCTCAATCAACATACAAAACAGTGAATTATCATTATAAATCAATGTTTGCCTTATGATAGAGTTGGTGTAGCATTGAGATTTTAGAGGAAAAATATGCCTTTAAGACTTTATAACAGATACTAAGTCTTTAATAGCAGGTATATTAAATGTACATCATTTAAAATAAATAGAGCGTCCATAGAGAAAAGGGGGGCCGCTCTTTAAATACGGATAAATACTTATTCTGTTGTGCTGTAAAACGCTATTGTTTGCGGGTGTGGTGATATAAGACATAAAACTTTATACATGGGGTGTTTTGATAAGAGAGTGTGATGAATATTCAAGGGAGGGCTTGTTTATATAATTTTGTGAAAGGAACCATATGAAATGGGAATCTGAGAAGGAGCTATTTTTGAGAAGGCGGATCGTTTATCAACCGGTTTGAGGAGGGGGGCATCCTTTTGGGGTGTGGGGAGAAAGACAAGAATAGGGTGTGTAGCACTTTATAGCTATGCTTTTAAAGCGTTTTAATTTTGATCACAAATTAAGTTTAAAATCGCTTTCTGCTTGACAGATGTGAGGACTCTAAAACTTTTTAAAAGCAAATATTCCTCTTTGCTCGAGGCGATTTCATCATAATGGTACGGGGTGTTGTCTTTTTTGATGATATCAGTGTAAAAAAAGGCAAGTGGAACATTCAAAATATCGGAAATTTCCTTTAAACGCCCTGCGCTCACGCGATTTAAGCCTTTTTCATATTTCTGGATTTGTTGGAAAGTGACACCTAAATGATGCCCTAATGTTTTTTGAGACATTTTTAGCACTTTTCGCCTAAAGCGAATTTTTTTGCCTACAAAAAGATCAATATTAAGATTTTGAGCTTGCATTTTCCCCCTCCAGGTGCGAGCGCCCTCGCATTGGTATTCCGGGAGCTTGAAAACACTGAACCCTAGTCAGCATTTTGCTTTTAGTGCTTGGAGCACCTGGACATAGCAAAATCTCCCGGAATTCCGGGATACCCACATAGTGGGTTTATTTTTACGCTAGGGTTTCGGGTTTTCAAGACCCCTTTTGATCGTTGCGTATGCGATCAAAACATTTTTCGATTCATAAAGTAATTTTAGGAGATTGGCAATAAAAATAGTTTTTCTTGAGACGGATAGATTTTTTTAAATAGGAGGTTGTTTGCCTTTCAAAGTTTTAAGGTTTGCTTACTCAACTCATGACATCAGATATGCATTTTACGAAGGTAAAGCTTGGTTTTTAAGCTCAAGTCACCGCTTACGGTATTGCTCTTAACCAATAACCAAAATGGCTTGTTTTGATGCGTCTGAGATATCATGATGATAGGGGAAAGCTTTTATGAGTAAAGAGCCCTCATGCAAAATAAACTCAAAACATTATAGATCTTATTGTTGTATGTTCACATGTTTGTTTTAGAAGATATTTCTCAATGTTAGCGCCTATTTTACAATGGTGCTTCGTAAAGTATGTAGCGTAAAAGCCTCTATGAATGGGATAAAAGCTATATTGCTATCTTTACTGAAAAAAAGATGCTCGGACGGCACATACTCTCTGCCAGTTCAAAATATTACGACAGTTTTTGCCTTGAAAGGGAGCATAAGAGCTATTTTTTCTTTCTTCACGTGTTTTTATCTGTACGCTCTCTGCTTATAATGTGTAAGCGAAAAGGTTTTGATTGATTCAATATAAACAAATTTGAAATGAGAAAATATATTGGGCTTTCTCATGATGCATGTTTTTAAGAGGGGGATACGTTTATTTTCTCAGTGAAGAATTTGAGTATTTTAGATAAAAAACTCTATCAACGTCGTTGTTGTTAGAATTAAAATTTTTATGAGAAAAATGAGCATTGGGGAATGATAAGCTTTTGCTATCAAGCATTTTAGAATTTTGCACAACTTAATGATAACTTAGTTATTTTATCATTTCTTATGATCTCTATAGACGATAAAAAGTTGGGATATGGTTTGAGAAAGCAGATGACACAAGTATTATCTTTCGGTAAGTAGTTTTGAAGTAAAAGACAGCTTTAAATGACAAATAGAGATAGGTGCTCCATGAATGAACTTACCCATATTGAGACTATTATAGCGCATTATGATGCTGTTTTTTGTGATGTGTGGGGTGTTGTGCATAACGGTGTACATGCATTTGAACCAGCGTTGAAGGCGTTGTATAAAATCCGACAAATGGGAAAAACTGTCATTTTATTAACCAATTCTCCTCGGCTACGGGAAGATGTTGCTGCTCAATTACAAAGCATGAATGTTCATAGCGACTATTATGATGCCATTATCACTTCAGGGGATGTAACGCGCGATCTTATTCAGACTGCTCCACGTAAAGTTTTTTTCATTGGTTCACAACGTGATTTGGTGCTGTTTGAAGGGTTAGAGTGTGAATTTGTTGAAGAATGGGAGGCTTCTGTTGTCGTCTGTAGCGGTTTTCTTGAAGATTTTGACGAAGAACCCTCTGCTTATGAGGAGATGTTTCTTCGTATGCGGGCGCGGAATTTACCTTTTATTTGTGCGAACCCAGATGTGATTGTCCATTATGGAAATAAAGAATTTTGGTGCGCTGGTGCATTGGCTCGTCTTTATCAACAATTAGGGGGGGAAGTGCGCATTGCTGGAAAACCTCACGCGCCTATTTATGAATGTGCCTTTGAAAAACTTCAAAAAATACGGGGAACAGTAGAAAAAAGTCAAGTTTTAGCTATTGGTGATGGTCTTTTAACGGATATTAAGGGGGCGGCTCACTTTGGTCTTGATGCCCTTTATATTATGGGGGGGATTCATCATTATGATTATACGCAAAAGGGTGTGGTTGATAAGCAAGCTTTGCATTCTTTTCTTGAACATCATGGTTATAAACCACAAGCAATCATGTGGGCACTTCAGTAATGACTAAATTTTTGCGTCTTCAGGGAATTCATATATTTCCCTCGGCTTGGCGGGGAGCAGTGTTGGCACTTGGAAATTTTGATGGTGTTCATTGTGGGCATCAGGTGGTGTTGCAAAAAGCACTTGATTTCGCGCGTATAAAAAAGAAACCAGCTGTTGTTTTAACTTTTGAACCCCATCCAAGAAGTTTTTTTCAACATTCAGCTCCTGTCTATCGTTTGACAGAGGCAGTTGAAAAAGCTGAAATTTTTAAAACCCTTGGTTTTGACGGCGTGATTGAACAGCCCTTTGATGCACAGTTTGCCGCTCTTTCAGCGGACGAATTTATTAAGTCGTTTTTAAAGGAAGTTTTTGATGTTTCAGTTGTGGTGACAGGCGAAAATTTTCAATTTGGTCATCAGAAAAGTGGAGATGTACATCTTCTTTGCCAAAGGGGAGAGAAATATGGATTTGAGGTTGTGCAAGTTCCTTGCGTTGCTCGTCCTCAAGAGTCACAATCTTTGATCATTTCCTCGAGTTTTATTCGGCAACTTCTCTTACAAGGGGAAGTGGACAAAGCAGCCCATTTGTTAGGGTATCACTATCGGATACGCTCCAATATTATTCAAGGTGAAAAACTTGGACGTCTTTTGGGATTTCCTACCGCTAATCAAATGTTGCCTTCCCAAGTTCGTTTGGCTCATGGTGTTTATGCGGTACGTTTGCGTCGTGCGAACGGTGTTTTGTATGATGGTGTTGCAAGCTTTGGTTGTCGTCCAACGGTTGTTAAGGATGGGGCGCCCCTTTTGGAAACCTATTTGTTTGACTTTAACGACGACCTTTATGGGGAAAGCTGTACCGTTTCTTTTTTCCAGTTTTTGCGAGGACAAGAAAAATTTGATGGACTTGAACCTTTGATTGCGCAAATGCATCGTGATGAAAAGAAAGCAAAAGAAATTTTAAAGACAGTACAACCATTATCAAAGTTGGATAGGCTGCTTACTTTTAAAAATATGTCCTAAACTGATCTGAAAAAGAGAGAAGAGCCGTAAAAATAGCACTTAAAGTGATTATAATCACAAAGATATATTCCAAAACATCGTGGAATATATGTTTTTTCCGTTGTTGAGAGGGAGAATCGAATATCTGAAGATCTGATTTTGGCATCATTTTTTTCAAAGTTAACTTTATGGTTTTTGTTGTCATTCAAAACTTTACTGCTTGTTTCTTTCTGATCCGTTAAAACTCATCATAAAAGATGCAGTAAAGAATAAGCACCCAGCCTATTTAGCAATAATAGACGTGAAGAGGGAGAAAGGCTGTTTTTAAAATTTCTTGCGATTTTAAGCTTATAGTTTGATAAAATTTAATTGATGACTTTTTTTATTTTAAAAGTTTATTGTTTCTTCTTTCTAATTTGTTTTATTATATCATTTATGCCGTATCATCGTTTATGATGAGAGTTGGTTTGTGTAACCTTACGCATGTGATATTTTGTATTATGTGATGAATATTTTTAAAAAAGGTTTGTTTGTCAAGTCTCGTGAAGAAGATCAGTGGTTAGCAGCAGTTTTCGTGCTAACCAATCACGTAAAAGAGAATGAAGCTGCTGGAAGATGCTTTAACTCTCCTTTCTCTTGTATATTGTGATGGGAAATGCATATTAAGGAGACTGCGAGTGATTGCAAATAAAAAGAAATCATTGCGAGAAGTAGGTGTATTTGTTTCAAAATTTCTAATGCTTTTGATGGATAAAGGCACAATTTTGTTGTCGTAATACGTCAATCTTTTAGATTCTCAAGCTAAGAACTATCCATATATTTCCTTTGTCCTTCACAAATGTAAAGCCTATAATGCAAAGAAAAGGCAGTCTTGTAAGGATATAAAAACACAAAGCCAATAATGTTTTGTTGTTTTTTGATAGAAGTATTGGATAAAAGTTAGAACATCTTTCCAATCTATGTTCGACCTATTCATGACTTTATGGTGTTGTTTTTCTCATAAAACTTTTTCTTTAGTGTTCCTCAATGCGAGCAGTATGTTTGAGATAAAGATTAAGGCGCTTTAATGCTCTCTCTACTGTTACAGCTTTTGTATGCTAGATGAGGAGAGCCCTATTGCATTATCCATTTGCGTATTCTCTGAAATCAATCTGCAGCCTTATTGGGGAAAATATGAAGTTATCAAGGGAAAAATCAGTCCAGATGACTGTCTTTTTTAAATTCGGCTTTGCTACTTTCAAAAGTGTCCAGAGTAATATCTCTTAAATCATGAAAATAACAGTTTCAGGCTTTTGTTGTTCTTTGAATAGGATATCAGATCCCACAGGTAAAATAAAATGCTGGAATATCCTTGTTTTGCTAATTTATGCACTTCTTTTAAAGAAATATCTCTCAACGCTTCTCATATTTATTTTCATGATGGCTCTCATGAATGGTATCATGCATGTTTCGTTGAGCGCTATCATCTTTATGCCTAATAAAAGAGCAATCCGACACCACCAGTTATATTGACAAGCCTTCAGTGTTGTACAGTCTTGGCTATTTGAGAGCGTTTATGAGAGTTTGTTCTTAACTCGTTTTATTTCACACGAATACTTCCTGCTTGTGACATGCAAGAAACACGCTTTTGATTGCTTCACTATAAATAGACTTAAAATGAGAGAATCTTACGGTATTAGGATTTCTCACTCAACGTGCAAAATAATTAATTGTTATAAATCAATATGTTGTAGTTAATCATAGATTATGGCTTACGGCTTTTTTTATAAAATACTCTGCACGCCTTTTATTCGGAATATGGGGGTTTTTTAGTGGTTTTACTGTCGTTTTAGGTGTATGTGGCGTACGAATGAGCTCGTATTGGTAAAGGAAGAGAAAAAGAAAGTGGAGCAGTGATAAAAGGTGGGGTAAAAATAAATTTTCTTGATCATCATATGAATTTTCACGCATTTTTATGGCTTCGGGTGTGTATGCTCGTTGTATATTGAGGAGCAAAGCTTGCTTGTAGAGTTTTATGAAGTGGCAAGCCAAGGGAAAGGTGCAAGACAAAGATTATTGACAGATTGTTTTTTACAAATCGATGTGTATTTAAGAATCTTCGTCTTTTAAGGTGCGGAGGAAGTGTGTGAACCCTCTGTTTAAAGACGCGCTAAACGATAAAGATGCAGCGAGCGTGCTCCGTGATGACAATAGGCAAGAAGAGGCAGAGAGGCTGTTTTTAAAATTGTTTGCATGGCTTCAACAGCTGACTTTTCTATAGTTGGAGGAGAAATGGGAATGTGATAGGCTTTTATGCCATATTCATTTGCGACCGTTTTAATGCTAGAAAAGTCAGGTTGATGGAGCTCTTCGTGATCGGGGCGGTTACAGATAATTGTTTTAAAACCAGCTTGTGCCAATGTTTTGATATTTTCTATGCTAATTTGGGCGCTGATAAAAATATCAGGTTCAATTTGTTGTAAATTCATTTTTGTTTATTCCCAATTGCACGATCTTCACGATGCCCTCTGGTCTAGTATATAGAAAGAACATAATGAAGGTAAGTTTTTCAGTGGCATCTTAACAAAAATATTCTTTTTGTCGAGAAGATCTATTTGGGAAAAATGAGCTGTAAGATGCAAAATATCTCATTCCGCAACATGTTCGTTATGCGATTTATAAAAGACGGATGTTTGGTCTTTATGGATAATCTATAGTGTTTACTCAGCATAGACATTTCATTGTGTTGTTTGTTTACGCGCTTGCTAGAGGTATCCTTACTTTTCTTAAGCCCATTTTACTCTGTCGAGAGTCAAAGAGTATAAAATTCATGGATCACCACCCTTTTTACACTTATGAAGAAGGAAGTCGGCACCATTATTATATTTGCCAACCCCCAATATTGTAATAGTTCTTGATACTTGAGATTCTGCATAAGAAGCATTTTAATCCTTTCTTGTACAGTTTTTACTCACACGCTAGCCCCGCTTGTAACGTACAAGAGATATGATTTTGATTAATTTAATATAAGAGGCATGAAATGAGAGAATCTTCCTGATTTCAGCTCTCTCATTCAACGTACAAAACAATGAATGCTTCTTATAGTTTGTTGTATATTCAGAGTGGAGCTTGTTTGTAGAGTTGCATTAAGTGGATTGCATGAAGGGAGAAGCCCAAAAGGCAGGCGCAAAATAAGAAGCTGGATCATTTACAGAGCATTGTTTACAGATCGACATGGATTTAAGAATCTTCGTTTTAGGGTGGAGGAAGAAGAGCATGCCTCTTTTAAATTTATTTTGTTATTTTCAAGAACATCATCTTCATAATGTTTTGCTCATGCTAAAAGAATATTATAAAGACAAAATTGCGGACTATTGTTATTTATCCTAAAAATGGGCAAAATGGTTATTTTGCACGTATTGGATGCTTGTTTCTTTTATTACTTTCTGTATAATCGTAAAAACGATAATGCTGAAAGGCGTAATAAATGATCATTGGACTTTTGAATCAAAAGGGAGGTGTCGGAAAAACGACGTTGAGTGTTAATCTTGCGGCCAGTTTTGCGCGTACCGGTGCACGGGTATTGCTTATTGATGTTGATCCACAGGGGAGCGCATTGGATTGGGCTGCTGCGCGTGAAGATGCACCTTTGTTTTCGGTTATTGGTTTACCGCGTGCAACGGTTCACAAAGAGATTACACAGATTGGTCATGGTTATGATCATATTATTATCGATGGTCCTCCGCGTGTAACTGATCTTGCTCGTAGTGCTCTTATGGCTTCGGATTTGGTGCTTATACCTGTTTTGCCTAGTCCCTATGATATTTGGGCAGCGGATGGAATTGTAAAGCTGATTGACGAAGCACGTGTTTATAAAGAAAATCTCAAATCTGCTTTTGTTATTAATCGTAAAATCGTCAATACAGCGATAGGGCGTGATGTGAACGAAGCTCTTGGCATATACCCCGTGCATGTTCTTTCTTCTAGCGTTGCGCAGCGCGTGATTTTTGCAGAAGCAGCAGCACAGGGGAAGGCGGTTTATGAAGTTGATAAGCAAGGACCAGCAGCAGCAGAGATTGAAGCGGTTGCAGCGGAAATCAAGGAGTTAGCGCGATGAATAAAAAAATTAAAATCGGCACAAAACCAACGAATAAATCAATTCCTTTAACAGCGGATGCATGGGTAGGAAGCCACAAAGGGAGCATGAGTGGAGGGATGAAGCGCCTCACGATTGATATACCAGAAAGTTTGCATCGGTTGATTAAGGTCAGTTGTGCAAGTCGTGGAACTAAAATAGCTGATGAGGTCCGCGAATTGCTTTCACAAAAATACGGAAAAGTGTAAAAAATGATACGATAATTTCGTTGGTTTGAGTGCTTTTTCTAGAGATGATATCGATTGTTTTTATACGAAGTTAATAATAAAAGCGCTCTTCTTTTTTCACGATAGTTGCTTCATTTAAGTTGTTTTTCATAAGGTTCTGTATCATCTCATGAAAGAGCTATGAGTTTGCGAAAAATTCTCCATTTCAAATTTTTCCCTATAAATGTGATAATCATCATACTACTTGTCATCTTATATCTCTAGATGAATAGATAAGTTTATTCTTCCATAAAAATTATCTTGATAATGATTTTAAACATCAGGTTATTTTTGTTTATTTTACTTAATACATAGGTAAATAATATAATTAAGAGTAGCGTTGATTATTTTTTTCTGTTATGCAGCAATCCATTTTATTAAATTATATTCATGTTTATAAAGGGGGGATAAAAATAAGTAAAATTTACTGATATTGACGCGCTATAAGTTATTCCTAATAAACAAAAGAAGTCATTGAGTATACTATAGACAATATTTCTTACATTTATATGATTTTATAGTCTTAAATAGTTAATGCCAGTCGTAATGATATGCAAGACAATAGGCTTTTTTCTTTAATTGGAATGTATAAGATTGCTTGTTTAGCATTTCTATTGGCTTTTAAAAAGTGCAGGGGGACTTAAAGCTTTCTTTCTTTTCCGGTGGTTTAGAAATGATAAGAGTGCAATTAGTTGACTAAAAGCTGTATTCTTTCGTTTGCAGAGAATTTGCAATGGGTATAGGCATAACGAATTTTGGGTAAGATATTCGTACTGTTTCTCGTTACCAAGAGGTTCTTGAAGGAAAAGAAATGATTAAAAAGCTTTTTGAGAATGTCAAGATATCAGAATTTTTACTGAAGTTTTAACACTTCAAATACAAAGAGCTGCCGTGCAGATAATGTTACAAATGCAAGTCTGATAAATGAAAGAGGCTCTTATGATTTAACATGTTTGCGTTGGAAGTGTACGTATTTGCAAAGGAAAATTAGACGCAAGGTCACAATATAGGAGGGGATGTGAACCCAAAGATATTGTTAATAAAATATAAAACAAAGAGAGGGGTTAAATCATGAACAAGATCATTATAACAGCGCTACTGCTTTGCGTGGGACTTGCTGTTACTGGTTGTGAAAAAACTTATAGTGTAAAAGAATTTAAAACAAATGAAAAATTATACGAGGAATGGGCAAAGAAATGTGAGAAGGATGATTCACCGCTCAAATCCTCTCAAAATTGTAAAAACCTTCGACAAGCATATGTAGAACTTTTTTTAAGGCCCTAAATTGTGTCCTAAACTTTGTAAATTTGAAAAAAGGGGAATTTTATTGATGAATAAAGCCATTATTACAGCATTGCTGGTTTGTACTGGACTTGTCGTTGCTGGTTGTGAAAAAACTTATAGCGTATCGGAATTTAAGAAGGATCCCAAATTACTCGAGCAATGGGCAATGAAATGCATGATATCAGAGGATTTAGATTCTCAAAATTGTAAAAACGCAGATAAAGCGTATCGTGAAGTTCATGCCCGAGATTGGCCTGGTTCAAGCTTTGTACATGATGACGAGAAAAAAACTGAAGAGAAAAAGGAAGGGAATTAAATCATGAATAAAGTCATTATTACAGCATTACTGGTTTGTACTGGACTTGTTGTTGCTGGTTGCGAAAAAAACTACAGCGTAGCGGAATTTAAGAAAGATAAAACATTACTCGAAGAGTGGGCAAAAAAATGTGAAAAGCTGGATCAATCTTCTATGGAGAAATCTAAAAATTGCCAACATGCCAGACAAGCATATATGGAACTGATGTTTGGCATTAATTAAAAACATACAATTCAATAAATAAGGAATTGTTTAGTTCTTGATTCTATTACGTTTTTAGGCTCTCTCTAACTTTTAGAGAGTCTTTTTATGGCTTCAAGAATTAGTCGTTTACGATCAGTACTCTTTGTGTAAACGGATGCTATACTGTCATTGTTAAGCCCAAAAGTGCTTTCAATTGTAGATAGTATTGCCTCCCAATGAGTTGTTATGTGTTACTGCTAATTTTTTAATGTTTTGGTTACATGTATTTAAAATATTGAGATTAAATCTATCTTTGGGGTGTTTTTTTGCGTTTATCACAAATAAATGTTTCATCACACTAAGATCGTCTTTAAGTGTTGCGGCTAATTTCGGAAAAATTAGGAGGAAACATTTGTTTGGAAATTACTTTCTCTGTTTTAATAAAGAGAAAAACATTCTGAATAGAATTATTATCGTTTCATACTCAAATGTTTTTCTCAAACTATTTTTAAAAAATTTCTTTTGATTTGAGAATATTATAACATTAGTTAAGTTGTGAGACAGTTTTGCTAGGACGGTTTTGCCGGATGTGTGAGGAATTGAGCGCTCTCCACATCTTTTCATTTTTCTCCTCTCTCTTTTCTGAGTTTACAAGGGTTTTCCTTGTTATTTTTTTATCTTAATTGTGTCGTGATATTATCATGTTGAGCGGTGGAGCTCATATAAAACTTTACGTATGAGGTGTTTTTTGTTCTCGAGTGTGTGATGAATATTTTTCTAAATAACACTTTGATTTATAAAAATGATTTAATTATTTTATGCTGAATAAGGATCTCGAATATAGTAAGCTTCTCTTATTCCAAATCTGTTTTCGGTTGAATTAATTAAAACCATCTTCTTGCATGGTACAAGCGGGGAGCGCTGTGTAGATAAAAACTGTTGGAGAAAGAAGTAAAAATGCCTCTTATAAACGATCTCAAGTGCTAAAGGTTATTGCAACATTTGGGGCTGGAAAAGTGTGTGATGCTGCTGGTTTATTCTCTCATAAGGGTAAAGATGGTGTTCAATGGATTTATCATAAGCTTCATGAAATATTATCCTTTAGGATTGTGAGATGTCCTGAAGGGGGAAGCAAAAGGAACTTACTCAATAAGGAGACAAATTATTTACAGATCGGATCTGGTAAAAAATTTCGTTTTTTAAGCTGGGAATGAAGTTGAGATTCAAGATAGCGTGAAAAGATGGACAATGATGGTTAAAAATGCATACAAAAAGCAGAGTTTACACCTCAAATAGTTGCAAGCGATGTTTGAAATTGGGTGTGTGGTTTATCTGTAGAATTAAAATTTTTCTTTGATCTTATGTGAAATTAAGATGCTTATTTGCGCAGATTACAATAAGCCAAGAGAGTATGCTTAGTATATTTCTATTACGAGAACTAAAATAACAACAAAAGCATTGATGGTGATAATCAAGGTTGAATAAAGCATAGCGGCTTTTACGAGATCAGCCATAAAAACCTCTTTCTGTTCTTTTTGAGGTGATTTTATGAATAACAATATATTACAATCTGTAATATATGCTGATACAACATATTCGGCAAGCTTAAAATCGTTCCTTTTTTTATAAAAGCTTAAGGAGTTGGAGTATTGTGAATCCTAAAAAAGAAAGCTTTAAAAGGACTATTGATTGATTTTGTAAGTTTTGTGTTGCTGGAAACTTTTTTTATCCTGTTATGCTATAAAGCACTGTCATTTATAACGGTAATATAAGACATATACGTTTTCTTGGAACGTTTAAGTATTTTTTAGTGTACGATGAATATTCGTAGGTTTATTTGTTGAGCCTTTCGTTTAAGTGAATCAGATGAGGGGAAAGTCAGGAGAAGATCGTTTGACAAAAATTCGGACTGCGTACAGAGCTGATTGAGTTAAGATCTTAGTTCTTTAAGGTGAGCGGCGGAAGACAAAAATGTTTTCTGATCGTTTATCTCATAGCAAGATTGGTTAATGCTGCTCTAATGGGGCATGTTTTGCACAAAAGTAAAGAACGCTCCAAACGAAATATACTTATGTTGTATATTAGTATATTTGTATTGCATATTTATGTACTTGTTTTAGAGAAATATCTCTCAACGCACACGAAAGACATTTTACGATGACACTCGTAAATGGTATAACGGTAAATGTGAATAGTATAACAGTAAAGCTCTCGTGAAATAATATAAACTTTGAATAATATAAAAATCTATAAAATGCTATCATCTTTATACTTATGAAAGAGCAAGTCACGATCATCGTACGCTTGCTTCCAATGTTTATTATAGTTCTTGGCATTTGCTAAGGTTCATAAGAGGACTTTTTCTTTCAGCGTATTTTATCAACACATCAGGGCGTTGTTTGTGATGTGCAAGCAAGTGATTTTAATTTATTCAACATGGAATAGATTTGAAATGCGATGATTATGAAAGAGAAGAGCCGCATTTAAAAGGTTGAAAACGAGAGAAAGATCGTAAACAAAAATTGTACCTTGATTATAAAATGATTGTTTCTCTGTTTTTATACTAGTAGCGCAGGTAAAGTCGCGATATTAAGAGCAAGCTGTGTTATGGAATGAAATAATCTGTAAGAAGATGCTGTGAAAATTCTGAAAATATCAATGGGGGGAGCGTTAAGCATTATGCATTGGATAATATTTTGATTTATAATGATAATCTATCGTTATTCAACTTGAATTAGAGCCCTGAATACTGGATTTTTTTCATTCCAAATCTGTTTCGCGGTGAATTAACTAAAACAATGTCTTTTGCAGTTACAAGCAGGGAGCTCTTATGCGCAGAGAAATTGTACAAGAAAGGCATGCTTTTATGAACCGTCTCAAGTGTCAAGAGTATCAGAACATAAGGGGGTAGCAAAATATATGATGGTGCTGGCTTGCTTCTTTTATTAAGCGTAAAGATGGAAAATGCTCAATGGATTTTATACATGTCATGGGAGATTTATCATTATACCATTCATGCATTCATGGGCCGCGGCGCGAAATAGGCTTGGGTGCACTTAAGAGATATTTCTTTAAAACAAGCGCGTGAATATGCGATTGAAGACGTATCGAACTGATTGGCTAAGAAACTCTTGAAAAGGTTCAAAAAATCTTATATAGTTGTTCATTGCAAAGAAAAGCGAATGATAATTTAAAAAAGGAAGATTGATGGCTGTTTAGCTATTTTAAGATGTCTTTTTATATTGGTGTGTGGCTGATCTGTTCAAAAGAGCATTCTTTTTGTGTTTTATGCGAAATACTGCATGTGTGCAGAAAGAGCATGGGAGAGGGGGTATCCTTTTGAATGGGTGCAAACTGATCTTGTCTGGTGCCATCTTATGGGGCGCCAGAAGGTATACAGGTTTTAGTGCAGAGAGAGCCATAAGGTTATGGAGGGTAAAATGCTGCTATCGGTAAAATGCTGAAATTTTTCATGGGCTTAAGTCTTTAATATGCTGCAAGATAGGCTGCGGTTTTTTGTCGGCAGGTAGTTTTTGTGGCTGAAGTTCTCGTGAAAGCATTGTTATTTTCTGTTGAAGATGAGCTCGTGATAAAATCGGCAAAGATAAAATCCGCAAGGCGAAATAGACAGAGCAAATATGGAAGTTTCGATATTGCTGTAAGGTTTAAGTTTATAGCGTTTTTATGGATTAGTATAGCCGCAATGATGGTTTTGGAGCAAAGCAAGAAAAATATTTGAGAGAACGCGTTGAAAGTTGAAGTGGTATACGCTTTGAAGGATTGTCGTGCTGTTGTTTGAGCAATGTTTGCACCACGAGCTTGGTTGAGTGTATCAGCATTGAAGAGAACCTGTTTAATCTCCCTCATTTGAAAGTAAGATTGAACAATAGTGTTGAAGGGGAAGTAAAAATGTCTGTAGTGCAATATGGTGATGATAGTTTTGCGGCAAAAGCAAAAGTTCTTGATAACAACCTTATTGATCGTGATTGGGCGATGACAAAATTTGTTGCTGCTGTTAAAGGATTAGCTCAAGTTGTTGATTATGAAAGCAATATGCTAGAGAGTAGTGGTGTTCCAGATTACGAAGAAATAAATTTGCGTAAAATACGTGGTTTGCGTGATCTTAATAAATCCATGAGTGATGTGAAGCGCTATATGAATCAAGATATTGAGCATGAGGTTGAAAGTTTGTTGTCTGATTTACAAGAAAAATTACAGCGTAATAGTGAATTACTTCAAACACATTTAAATGCAGTTAATGATCTTTCTAGAGCTATACAGCTATCTGGACGTGCAAAAGAAATAGAGGAATAAATTCAAATCTGATTAATACGGGCTGTTCTAAGTAATGACAATGATTAGGTAGGGCAGTTGATTTGGGTAAATAGTGCGTTTAGTGAGTAGACTTGTTTTAAGCGCATTTTGATATTTAAATTATTATCCTGATGTACTGTAAAACGCTGTTCTTAAAACAGTGTTTTTTAAGGTGTCGTGATGTGAACCGCATGCTGTGGGAAGCTGGCTGGAAGAGAACTAAGAGAAGGCGGATTATTTACAGAGCATTGTTTGCAGACTGAGTTAATAGGCAGAGCTTCATTTTTTAGTTTAGGGAAGGCGATTAAGAGAATATTTAGACCAGCCTGTGATGCCTTAAAAACAGCTTCCTTGGGGGTGTGGTAATGTAAGGTTTATACATTGAGTCTTTTGCTTGCATTTAGCAGATCTGGCGGCGACTTACTCTTCCGTGCCTTAAGGCAAAGTACTATCAGCGCTGGAGTGTTTCACGGCCGAGTTCGGGATGGGATCGGGTGCGTTCACTCCGCCATAACCACCAAGTCAGCAAAAAGCATGAATGATGAAGGGTATGTGATGAATATTGCCTATAAGCTTCATGGAATATTGTCCTTTAAAGTGTGGTGATATGATGCGGTTCGTTGTTTAAATCTATATGCTTGAGATAAAAATTAAAGCGGTTTATTATTTCCTTCTGCTGTTTTTAGTTTTTGTATGTCAGATTGGAGAGAGCATCCAGATTTGAGTGGATATAGTGCGTATATCTTTGTTGGCGTAATATTTGAAATGGGGAGGCAATCTCATTGGGAAAGAATAAAGGGGTAGAAATCAGCTTCCCTCTGTTCCGCCGTTCTTTAATTTAGCTTTATGTCTTTCGAAAGTATCTAAAGCACTATCTGTTAAATAATGAAGATTCCGCATTGTTTCACGCTTTTTTTATTGTGTTTTTTACTGCGGGCATGTCCTTCATGCACGACAAAATACTCAAAATAGAATGGATTTGTTATTCCTAATTCACGGCCTTGTTTTAAAGAGATATCTAAGCTCTCAAGTCTATTTCGTGATGGTGTTTGTGGGGCGGTGCAACGATATCTTTGATGCAACGGTGCTTGTGAATGGTATAATAAAAAAGTTCCCATGGAAATAATATAAAATCTATAGGGCACGACCATCTTTATGCTTAATAAAAGAGCAAGTTGATATTGTTATATTTTTCAACACTGTCATATTCTTTGTTTGATCCCAATGTTGCTACAGCCCTTGGCACTTGAGATAGTTCATTAGAGGCATTTTTAATCCTTTCTTAATAGTTTTTTATCCCTATGGCTCTTCCCCCTTGTTACTTGTAAGAGATATGGTTTTTGTTGATTCAACATGGAACAGGTCTAAAATGAAAGAATCTGACGATATTCTGGATTCTCATTTAACATGGAAAACAATTAATTGTCTTTATAAATCAATATCTTGTCTTATAATGGAGCTGCTGTAGCATTGAGATTTTAGAGGAAAAACATGCCTTTAAGAATTTAAACCAGATGCTAGTCTTTATAGCAGGTATATTAAATGTACATCATCTAAAATAAATGGAGCGTCCACAGCGAAGAAGGGGCTGATTTTTTTTTAAATCCGCATGAATGCTTATTCTGTTGTGCTGTAAAAACATCATCGCTTGAGGTGTGGTGATAATATAAGACATAAAATTTTATGCATGGGGTATTTTGATGAGAGAATGTTATGGTATTCAGTTTTTTATTCAATATGCAAAAGAAATATTATAAGTCAAAATCTTCTTTGATATGATAATGATTGTTGAGAATTTAAAAAAATATATAAATTTAAATAAAAAAGCAGCACTTTGTGCTGCCTTTTTTATTTAAGTTAAAATTAACTTCTGCTTTAGAAGCGATAACGTATTCCGCCAGACAAATTGGTGCCAGATACACCGGCTTTTTGCAGTTTTTGCCGATAGCTGATATCGGCGTTTAGTACGATATTTTGAGAAAGATATGCATTCATCCCCACGCCTCCCTCAACTGAAGAGCCGGTAGGATCAACATGAAAGGTATCAGCAATTTTTATTGTTTTACCATCGCCAAAAGTTCTGATAACATTCATTTTACCATAGAAGGAAACAGCTTTGTTTTCTTCAACAGCCATTATTGTTTTTGTTAAACGTCCACCAAAACGGATCAACCATTGATGTGGATTGCCCATGTCTACTTTTAAGCCATTGGTATCTGAGAAAATATCAAACATGAGATTTTGATAAATGAATTGAGCTTGTGGTTCAAAGACAAGCCCTTTTGTATCGGTTGCTAATTTCTGACCAATGGTTGCAGATATATTAAGCATCTCGGTACCATCCAATTTTGCGGCATTCCCAACAAGAGCTGTGGTAATATTTCCTTTTAAGGTTCCGTAAGAAAGAAGAGCGTTGACATATATACCATTGCTATGCTGGATGCCGCTATAAGCGGTAAGTGACCATTTATCAAGCGTTGTCTTTTCAGAATCTTGCATCTCTTTTGGCGTAAAGGCAAGCTTTCCGTACGTTCCTAAAAGACCAAAATGTGCGCTTATGTCTTTGCTTTCTAAGGCGGCTAATATGCCCCCTAATTGTAAGGCAGTATAGTTTACATCAGCACCATAACCATAGTGCAGTGGATCGCGGTTGGAAGATAGGGTGACCTTCTCGCCGTAGGAAGAGAAAAAGATACCATTCTTTTTATTGTCTTTTGCCCCAAATACTGTTGTTCGCATATTGTCTAACAACGTGTTTTGATTGTTTACATCAGTAAATCCAGCAGAAAATAAAGTATTAGATATGGTTAAATAGTTTGCTACCTGTGGTAAAAGGGCTCGAACTTTTTTATCCTTATCAATGTAGGCATTTTGTAAGCGGAAATCCCAGAAATCACTATTCTTCTTGCCAAAAAGATTTTGGCTCTCATGAGATGTTCCTGGCTTATAGCCTGTGAGTACATATTTATAAGGTTGTTTCCCTATTGTCATATAGTTTCCTGCTAACGTGAAGGAATTTTCATTCGCTTGTCCGGAAACTTGAATGATTGAAATCCCATGTGTCCCTAAAGGAAGTGACGCCATGCGTTCTTCCCAAACAGCAGAGCTATCGGTTTGGAGATTGATGTGCACAAAAGTACTTCCTGAGACATCACCATTAATCACAATGCGATCAGTTTGTTGTTCCGTTATAGGAGAATGTTTATCCCATTGAGTGTTTACATAAATCTCTGCAAGACCCGCTGTACTATAAACCGCTGCTGTGTGAATTGTTTCGTCTTCTTGCGAAAGATTAGGTCCTATAAACAGAGTTTGATAATGTCCCTCAATGGGCTTGTCAAACATAATAGCACTGTTTGTAAGGTGCAATTCAGAAAGATTAGAGTATGATTTTTCATCAACACCAAACTGTCTATAGTCATTTAAAATATTATCATTATTTGTGGCATTTTTATTAGCCTTTACAAGCCATTTCGTTCTCTCTTTTAGATCAAAAACTGTTCTATTATCTTTAGAAGTTCTTACCCGACCTTCTAAAGAAGAGTGGTCTGCAACTAATGTAATGGTGTTTGTGGAGGCACTTTCGTTCTTGATATTTTTTAATAAAATATCGGCATGAACTTCTGAATTTTTAAGGTTGACTTCTCCGTTTACGCCTGTTCCATAAAGGTTGATACCGCTACCATGTTCAACGAAAAGCTTTGTATTCTCTAGGGTTACTTTATCAGCAATATTGGCTACATCTTGTTCTTGAACGGCATTGGTGTTTCTTTCAGCATTGTGTGTATATCGTTTTCTAGGGGCATTATACGGATTGTTGCGGAAAATAATACCGTCTGCTTCATAATTTCCCGTGACATGTGCGCTTGAATCCTTAAGTTTGATTGTGCCCTCCATGTTTACCAAACCAGCTGTTTCTGCTGTTACAGTAATGCCTGTAGCATCAATTTCTCCACCATCTGATACGCTTAGTGCAACAAAACGCGCATCAACTGTTCCCCCTATCATGTTGACTTTTGAATTATTTCCCTCTGCATGTACAGCAAAACTATTGTCTTGAATTTTTTTGTTATGTAGCGTTATGGTCTTACCGTTTTTAGCTTCAACTCCAGCGCTTATATCCTCAATTTGTGTAGACTTTTCAGGTTGTTTTATTGGTGATATTGGTTTTTCAATCTCTGATTTTTCAGATATTTTTTGTGCAGATGAAGATTGCACAGGCGCTGGTTTTGCAGATTTTGGTGGTACCAGTAATGCTGGTTTTCCAGTTTCTACTCTTAAAGATATTGGCTGTGCGAGTTCTGGTTCATTAGATGTTGGTATTTGCTCTGTTGTTGGTTTTGTAGGTTCCGTTCTTGTAGGTTCAGACTTTGTAAGTGTTGGTTGTAAATTCGGTGAAGGTTGTGTAGGTTCTGGCTGTGAAGACACAGCAGAATTCGATAGTGTTTTTTCGCTGGAAGAGTCTGCAGAAGAGGAGGACGCCCCTGAACGTCTTCTAGATTTTGCTTTCATTCCTGTTGTTGAAGCTATTTCTGTCGTTAGAGATTGTGTAAGAGTGTTTTGTGTTGTAGGGTTAGATTGTACACCTTCTGTAACTTTAGTCTTTGGTGTTTGTGTACTTCCTTGACTAAGATCAGAGTTTTTTTTTGAAGAAGAAATTATATTTCCAGCTGAATTTCCTTCAAGTTGTGTTTTGGGAGGTAGAGTGATTGTAGAAGTAGGCGTTGTAGTTTCATTCCCTGTAGGAGGAAGGGTTATGATTGTTCTTGTAGAGCTAGATGTTGAAGGTGGATATGAATATGATGGCATAATCTGCCCGATTCCATCATATGGATCTTTATACGGATCAAAAACTCTGGATAGATTTATTGGTGGCTTGACACGAGCAGATTGTAGAGAAGAAGAATCTATCGTTGTTAATGGATTTGTACTATGAATAGCATAAGACATACTGGTGGAAGAACAAAACAGAACTCCAGAAACTGTGTATAGTAAGAAGCTTTTTTTCATATGGATGTATTCCTAAAATATTTCTCCCCTCTCTCATAAAAAATAAAACTTTGGCCTCATTATGTCTCTTTTGTAAGAGACAAAACGAAACATAATGAGAGCGCGTTATATTTCAAGATAGGAATACAAGTATTTTTAAAAGTGATAGCGCATTCCAGCGGCAATATTTATTGCAGAGATGCCAGCTTTTTTGAATTTATGTTGATAGCTGAGATCACTATGAAGCTGAATATTTTGTGATAAGTGTGCGTGAATACCAAAACCACCTTCGATTAAAGATCCCATAGCTGCAAGCTGAAAATTTTTACTAAAAGTTTTGATCATGTTCAGTTTGCCGTAGAAAGAAACAGCATGTCCTTTGTTTTGCGTTAAACGTCCGCCAATACGGAGCAGCCATTGATAAGGATTACTTATGTCTATTTTAGAGTTATCGTCATCTGAGAAAGAGCTCCTATCTGATAAAGAACCAAGCATGAGACGTTGATAAACAAGTTGTGCTTGCGGTTCTAGGATTACACCTTCCAAACTGGTTGACAGTTTTTGACCAACAGTTGCAGCGGCTCCTAATGTTTTACTATTCTTCACTTTTGAGGTATGTTTGATGAGAGCTGTAGCGTGATTTTCTTTGAAAATTCCATAAGAGAGAAATGCACTTGTATAGATGCCACTGTCATGCTGAATATTTCCATATGCGGTGAGTGACCATTTATCAAACATATTTTTTTGAAAGCTCTCCTTGTTTTTAGGAGTAAAAGATAATTTCCCATATGTTCCGAAAAGACCAAAGTTGCTGCTGATATTTTGATCTTTTAGCGCTATTAATGTTGCTCCTGCTTGCAATGCAGCATAGCGAATATCTGCTTGAACACCATCTTGTTCTGCTTGAACCTTGGAAGAAAACGTGCTTTTATTGCCATAAGAGGATAAGAGAACGCCTCTTTCTGGATGATCTTTGGGCTCAAACATTGTTATTTGCATATTGTCTAACAAGATATTTTGATTGTTGACATCACTAAACCCAACAGCAAACATCGCAATAGGCATGACTAAAGAGCTTTCTCCTTGTGGTGTAAGAATTGTTCTTTTTTCTGTCCCATCAAGAGAAGTAGAAGCTGCGGTTGCTTTATCATCATCTGTAAGTTTAGAGGTACTCTCTGTCGCAGCGGTAGCAGTATTCTCAACCTTTGGGAGCAATTTCATATGCGCTTTTGCGGATGTAAGAGTCGTTTTTGATTCTGAGGAAGTGGGGTTCGTTTTATGATCAATATCAGATTGCGAATTTTCATTTATTTTAGATTGTATAATTCCATGATCTGTCCTTGTGAATGAATTGTCCTTTGAATTGTCCTTGTGTTGGGCAGCAATGTGAGCGGGTGGTAATTTATCACTAGCGCGTCTTTGTCTTGTGCTGGAGTCAATAAGAGGTTGTTTATTCTCTTCAGATGCAGGAGGGGTTGTCTCTCCTTTTTTCTTCACGTTGGTTATTCCATCGTTGTTCAAAGTCTCTAATACTGCTTTGCGTAAAGTATTGGAAAGTTCCTTGTTTTGTCCTTGTAAAGCACTATCCACTTGTGCTGCTTTATGTAATATTTCTGCTTTATTTTGCAGTTCAAACCAATTATGATTGTCTTGGCTCACCCATTGTTGGCGCGCGGTATTAACACGCTGTTGATTATCAGCATCAAGGATTTTTGCTGCTTGCACGGCATCGGAAACTGCTTTGTCGTAGCCACGTAATAAATTTTCTCTTGTTTTTAATCGGTTCTGACGTAATTGTTCAAGGTATGCTCTGGCTTTCATCATATGTTGCATATCCAGATGGTGTTTGTTTGCCATGGCTTGGGCGCGTATATAATCTCTTGCCCTTTGCGATTCATTTGCATGTGCACCAGAGTCATAACGACCTATACCTGTAAAATAACTATTAATTCTACTGTCTGTTTCATCGAATCCTTTTTGAAGTGCTTGGTTGAAGTACGAATTATCTTTCATCATGGCGCCAGAGGCTATCTTTTCAAGATTTTTTTCTGCTTGTGTTGGTGTGTTTATTAAATCAATAGCACGGCGATATTGTTCAGGTAATTTCATAATCCCTTCAATAGCATAGCGTTCCTGGGGGCTTAGAGCAGAGGCGGTGCTGGTAGATGTGAAGTTAAAAGAAGAAAAAAATAAAGCACAAGCGGCTGTACATAACAAAAGATTCTTATGCATAGAGATGTTCCTTAAGATATTTTCTTTGTTTTGCTAAAAATGAACCACTTTTTGACACATTACGGTTTTTTGTAATGTAGTTAAGCAGCACTGTTTTCATCTCAGCGCTGCTTATGCGTCAAAATAGAGAGCTAAGATTTCTAAAAGCGATAACGCATTCCTCCGGAAAAATTAATTCCAGAGAACCCAGCTTTTTGAAGTTTATGTTGGTAATTAACGTCAGCATGAAGTGCGATATTTTTAGAAAGCTGCGCGTTAATGCCAAGTCCACCTTCAAGGGAAGAGCCCATAGAATCGAGATGGAAAGATTCCATAACATCGATAGTGCGCTCCTCACCAAAAGCTTTGATGACATTCAATTTACCATAAAAAGAAAGAAAACGATCTTTTTCAATAGGAAGTATTGTTTTTGTTAAACGCCCTCCAATACGGACCAACCATTGATGAGGGGGCTTTATATTAACTTGGAAGCCATCAATATCTGAAAGAGTGCCAAAGGCAATATGTTGATAAATAAGTTGTGCTTGTGGTTCAAAAGACAGCCCTTCAACACCAGTTGCTAGTTTTTGTCCAACGGTAGCTGATATATTTAATGTATCCGTATTGTTTAATTCTGTGGTGTTGCCGATAAGGGCTGTTGTAATATGTCCGTTTAAAATGCCGTAGGAGAAAAGTGCATTAATATAGAGACCATTGTCATGGTGGATATTCCCATATGCCGTAAAGGACCATTTATCTAGTATGCTTTTGTCAGAACCTTCCATGTCCTTTGGCGTAAAAGCGAGCTTTCCATATGTGCCTAAAAGACCAAGATTCGCGGTTATATTTTGATTTTCTAACGTTGTTAATGTCATGCCTGCTTGTATAGCAGCATAGTGAACATTAGCACCATAACCATATTCCAATGGACTACGGCTGGAAGATAACGTCATCTTGTTGCCATAAGTCGATAAAAATATCCCTTTTTGTTTATGACCTTCTAATCCAAAAACTGTTGAGTGCATATTATCTAACAGTGTATTTTGATTGTTTATATCAGCCAAGCCAGAGGAGAATATTGCATTATGCATAACCAAATAGCTTGCCATTTGAGGAACAAGAGCTTTGATTTTTCCTTCATCATCAAGAGTCGCATTTTGTAGACGGAAATCCCAAAACTCTTCACTTTCTTGCAAGAGACTTTGCTGTTTGTCAGCTCTCCCACGGCTGGATGTTGGTCCATAGCCATTTAATACATATTTATAGGGCAATCCATCCATTGTAGTGTAGCCATTTGCCAGCGTGAAGGCGGCTTCCTCTGCTTTTCCAGACACCTGAACAAGTGAGAGACCACGCGCATTCAAAGGAATTGAAACTTCATCATTATCGAATGGTTCTGCACGCTTTGAAAGATTGTTGAAATAGATCGTTGTGGTGCCTGAGACATTACCATGAACGAGAACACGGTCAGTTTTTTGTTGTTCTTTTATAAGACCATTACTCCATTCGGTATTAAAGTAAATCCTTGCGTTGCCCAATGCATTGTAAACCGTTGTTGCATCGGAGCTTCTGTTTTGCTCTGCTTTCGCAGCTTCAGCTGTTGGCTGTTTTCCCACATGCAAGGTTTGATACTGATTGTCTGCTAGTTTATGCGGCGCATTAAATATAATAGAGCTATTATTAAGGTTCAATACTGAGACAATAGACTGTGCACGTTGTTTAATATCAGTGAGCAAGTATCCTTTAGAGCTGTCAAATTCTTTGTCTACTTCAAATTGACTAATCTTTAGGGACCACTTGCTGTTATTGTTGAGAGTAAAAATCGTTGTATTTTGAGGTAAAGTCTTTGCTCGTCCTTCTATAATCGAATTGTCAGCGCTTAATATAAAAGTGCGAGGATCGATATCTTTTGAGTTTTCTGGGATTTTATTTTTTAATAATATATCAGAACGAATTTCTGAACTTTTAAGTTCTACCTCAGCAACAGATTTTGCATAATCTGGTCCTAGAATACCAATACCATTTTCAACAAGAAGTTTTGTGTTGGTAAGAATTGCTTTATTGATAACTTTTTCGCCCTCTTTTACTTGGGAACTTGGGATGTAATCAAAAAGGATACCACGACTTTTGTGATGTCCGGAAACATTTATGATTGAATCTTCAATATGGATGATGCCGTTTGAAATTTCTAAACCACGGGAATTTGATTTTCCTACAGTTTTTTTAGCATGAATACGTCCACCTGTTGTTGCGGTAAATAAATTTGAGGCTGAACGCATTGTTGAATTTGTAATGGTGATAAAGGCTTTGTCATCAGCAATCACTGTTGTATATGCGCCGCGGATAAAAACGTTATTAAAGGTTTTTTCTTCTCCTGCTTTATCCGCACGAGCCATAACCATTGTAGGAGCTGATGTATTTGCATAAGTTGAACCGAAATGAGAAAAAATCAAAGTTCCAGCAATTGTACATAACAAAAAATTTTTTTTATAAATATATTTCTTACACATAGATATGCCTTTAGTATTTGGTATGCTTTGATGCTTACTTCATTCCCCTGATGGCGCAAGTACCCAGACAGTTTCTATATCATTATGTTTTTATTGTAAACAACAAAACGAAATATTGCGTCCTGTTCTTTATCGTTTAAAAATGATTTTAGAAGAGTTTTTAAAATAGAGATTGCAGTTAGCAACTATGAATTGCAGAAAAGCTAATTTAATAAGTCTTCCGTTTAAAAGTGTTAAGAAACAAAATATTTTGCAAGGATGTTTGTTGCTTAAGGCTGTTGTTATGGAAACTCTACAAAGTTTTTGGAGAAGCTGTTGTTGTGTGCTTACAAAAAGCTTTTAATTGATTTTCTTACACAGAGAATTATTTATTACGTGTTTTAAAATACAAAAAAAATTTATTAAAAGCATTTGATTTTTATAAATCAAAAAGGCAGCTCTTTTGAGAATTCAGTATTCATTCAGAGATAACAGATTTTGTTACATTTGGTTTGAGTGAGATTAATTGGCTCAAGAAAGGTGGTAGAAAGAATCGTTATTGACGCTTCTTTCCGATAGATTGTAAAAAGGCAGCATATTTGTACTGCCTTTTATTAAAATGAATAGAATATAAATTGTTTTTTGCGTTTTCTTAAAACTGATAGCGTATTCCGCCTGAAAAGCTTGCTCCGGATATACCAGTTTTTTGAAGCTTATATTGATAGTTAACATCAGCATGAAGGGCGACATTTTGTGATAATTGTGCATTTACACCAAATCCACCTTCAAGGGCAGCTCCCATAGAATCAAGGTGGAATGGTTCACCAATCTGTATCGTACCATTGTTAGAAAAAGCTTTAACAATATTCAATTTACCATAGAAAGAAAGAGTACCGCCGTTTTCAATAGAAAGCTTCGTTTGCGTTAAGCGTCCACCAACACGTACTAAGTATTGATAAGGATTTCCCATATCCACATCAAAGCCATCGACATCTGAGAGTGTGCCAAGCATGAGGCGTTGATAAACAAGTTGTGCTTGTGGTTCAAAGACCAATCCTTTCCTACTGGTTTCGAATTTTTGTCCAATGGTCGCTGATGCACTGAATGTATCAGCATTTTTCAATTCTGCAGTCTTTCCTATGAGAGCTGTGGTGATATCTCCCTTGAGCATTCCATAGGAGAAGAGTGCATGGATGTATATCCCATTATTATGGCGCAGCCCACTATATGCAGCAATTGACCATTTATTGAGTGTACTCTTGTCAGCACCTTCCATGTCTTTAGGGGTGAAAGCTAATTTCCCATATGTCCCTAAAAGACCAAAATTGGTGGTCATATTTTGATCTTCTAGAGCTGCTAATGTAATGCCTGCCTGTAAAGCTGCATAGTGAATATCGGCACCATAACCATATTGTAATGGCGTACGGTGAGAGGATAATGTCATCTTATTTCCATAAGTCGAGAAGAAGACTCCTTTGTTTTTATGATCTTTTGTATCAAAGGTGTTTTCCTGTATCGAGTTGAGTAAAGTGTTTTGATTGTTTATATCAGCCAGTCCAGCTGAGAATAGTGCGTTAGGCATGGACAAATAGCTTGCCACTTGAGGAACGAGAGCTCTGATCTTTCCTTCATTATCGAGAGTCGCATTTTGCAAGCGAAAATCCCAGAAATTCTGATTTTTTTCCAAAATGTTTTGTGCGTTGTTTGCTTGTCCAAGGGATGATGAACCGGTATTTTGCGCTTCTTTCTCTTTTGGTGAAACGCCTTCAATCATTTTTCCTAATGCTGATATCGTGTAGATTGTGTAGTCTTTGAGGGTATTTTCTTTTGATTCTTGTGATATTCCGCTAAAATGACTTTGTGTGCTATCGGCTGTCCCATGGCTGGATGTTGGACCATAGGCTTTGAGTATATATTTATAAGGCAAGCCCCCCATTGTGGTGTAGCCGTGTGCAAGTTTGAAGGAATCTTCATTTGCATTCCCAGAAACTTGAATGAGTGAAAGACCACGCATATTCGAGGAAACAGAATCTTCAGCTTTTAATATCTCACCTTTCGCAAGGTTCTTGATATGGACTGTTGTGCTGCCTGATACATCACCATGAATAAGGAGGCGGTCAGCTTTTTGCTGTTCTTTTACTAGACCATCACTCCATTCAATATTAAAATAAATTTTTGCATCGCCTGTGGCATTGTAAACTGTATTATAAGTGCTTTCTATATCGGGGATTGTACTTCCCTCAGGTCTACGAACCTCAGCTGTTCGCCCTACATACAAGGTATGATAATGATCTTTTTCCCGCCCTTGTGGTGTCTTAAATATGATAGAACTATTATTAAGATTCAGTACTGAAACGGTAGAAAGGGCTCGTTGTTTAATATCACTGAGCTCATAGTTAAACACATTAAAGTCAGTATCGACTTCCTCTTGAGAGGTCTTTAAGTACCATTTGCTCTTGTTATTCAGAGTCAAAACCGTTGTATTGACTTTTAAAGTTCTTGCTCGTCCCTCTATTGTTGAATTATCAGCGGTTAATGCTAAAGTTACAGGAAGAGTATCGTTGTCATAATATTTACGTTTCGTTTTATTTCTCAATAATACGTCAGATCGAATTTCTGAGTCTTTAAGTTGAACTTCAGCAACGGCTCTTGAGCAGTAGGGACCAAGAATACCGGTACCGTTTTTCACAAGAAGTTTTGTATTGCTAAGAACAACCTTATTGACAACTTTTTCTCCACTTTTCAGTGAAGAATCTTTTGTTTCATAAAAAACGATACCACCGGCACCTCCTCGTTGGACGGTTATGGTTGAATCTTCAACGTTGATTATACCATTCTTTGTTTCTAAACCTTTGTACACTGTATTTGCTTTAATTTCTTTAGCATGAATGCGTCCACCTGCTGATACAGAAAGTGCAGACATTTCCGTGTGTATTGTTGATTTTACAATTGTGATAGCTGCTTTATCATGCGCTAATATTCCAGGTCCTTTATCGCGGACAAGAACATTATTTAAAGTCTTTTCTTCTCCCTTATTTAATTCAATCTTCCCCAAAATTCCAGGAGTTTCAGGAGCCAATGTCTTTGCATAAGTTGAACCGAAATGAGAAAAAATCAAAGTTCCAGCAATTGTACATAACAAAAAATTTTTCTTATAAATATATTTCTTACACATAGATATGCCTTTAGTATTTGGTATGCTTTGATGCTTACTTCATTCCCCTGATGGCGCAAGTACCCAGACAGTTTCTATATCATTATGTTTTTATTGTAAATAACAAAACGAATTATATTGATGGTGTTCTCTATGATTTGAAGTTTTGCTTCAGAAAAACTTTTTTCATGATCATAAAAAGTTGAGAAAAGTGGATTTCATAAAACCTAGCTTGGTTAAGCTTATGCTAAAAGCACTATGAAGTATGATATTTAAAAATTGTCTATTAAAGATAATCGCTATAAAAGCTCTATAGTGTTGAGATGTATTATTTGATGCACTAACCAAAACGATCAGCAAATTTTTTCTGCTATAAGAAGAGATGAGGGGGCTATTCACAGGCTTTCTTTAAAAGAGACTTTTCCTTAAGGGGTACCAAAGCTCATTTTGCTACGATGGTCATGAATGCTATAACGTTAACGCCATAGAGTCCCATCATCTTTACGCTTACGAAGGAGTAAGCCGATACCTTTACGCTTAATAAAAGAGCAAGCCCATCACACACTTTGCCAGCTCCCAATGTTTGTGACAAGCCCTTGGCACTTGAGGCAGTTCATGAGAGGAATTCTCAGGCTTTTCTTATATAACTTTTCTCCACACGCCAGCCCTGCTTGTAACGTGCAAGAAAATTTTTAATTGATTCAACATAAAACAAGTTTGAAATGAGAGAATCCTACGATATTAGGGACTCTCATTCAACATGGAAAACAAAGAATTATCTTTATAAATCAATATACTTTATGGAATTAGAGGGATAAGCATTGTCAAAATGGTTTGCCTAAAAACGGTACATGGACATATAAATGAATCCTTACAGGGTGGTGTTAAGCTAATGGATTGAAGAAACAGGAGGATAAACATAGAAAAGGTATGAAGAGAGAGTTTCTTTTATCATTATCTTTTCCAATGTAGTCTTCTTTTTATTATCTAAAAATACACTTTGCTTAGCTTTATAGACAAATTCGATAATGAATATGCCGCGTGACTCGTGTAAATAGGAGGGAAGGAGATCATTGAGGAGAAAAGAAAAAAGTTTCAGGGGATAAGAATAGTAGCTTACATAGATTAAAAAGGCAGTATGTATACTGCCTTTTTTGTTAAATTGAATAGAATGAATAGGCTATTTACAGCCTTTCCTTAAAACTGATAGCGTATCCCTCCTGAAAAGTTTGTTCCGGATATACCAGTTTTTTTGCAGCTTTTTTCGATAGTTTATATCACCATGGAGGGCTAAACTGCGAGACAATTTTGCATTGATGCCAAGCCCACCTTCAATAGAAGATCCTGTAGGATCAAGGGGAAAGGTGTCGCCAATCTGTACTTTACCATCATCACCAAAAGTTTTGAGAAAGTTCACTTTTCCATACAGAGAAATGACACGGTTCTTTTCTGTGGAGGTAGTAGTTTTTGTCAAACGTCCACCAATGCGTACTAACCATTGATAAGGTTCACCGATATCAACTTTAAGATTATCAGCATTAGAAAAGGCATTAAAGATTAGACGCTGGTAAACAAGTTGTGCCTGGGGTTCAAACGTGAGGGCTTTAATACCCGTTGTGAATTTTTGACCTATTGTTGTTGAGGCAATTAACATTTTTATATCATCGACTTTAGTGGTACTGTTAGCGATGGCTGTAGAGATATTTCCTTTCCAGATCCCATAAGAGAAGAGTGTATCCATGTAGAAACCGCTATTATGCTCTATACCGCTGTAGGCTGTGACTGCCCATTTGTTAAGCGTACTCTTGTCTGCACCTTCTATATTTTGGGGGGTGAGGGATAATTGAGCATAGGTTCCGGTAAGACCCCAATATAGGATTGTATTTTGGCTCTTTTGTGCAGAAGCTGTAAAACCTGCTTGTGTAGCAGCATAGCGAATGTTTGTGTTATAGCCATATTGTTGTGACGATAGGGTTGCGATACTTCCATAGGAAGAGAGAAAGAATCCATTTTTTTTGACGTTATCTTCGATCCCTATAGCTGTTGTTCTCAGATCAGCTAACAGAGTACTTTGTTGAGCCATATCGATAAAACCAGCGTAGAAGAGAGCATTAGGTACGGCCAAATAGCTCGCTACTTGTGGTAAAATAAATTTCTGCAAACGGAAATCCCAGAAATTATCATTTTCTCCCAACAGGTTTAGTGTTTCATTTGCAGCACCATAGCTGGATGTTGGTCCATAAGCGGTAAGCCTATATTTATAAGGTGAACCAGTTGCTTGGATATAACCATTGGCTAATTTGAAGGAATTTTCATCTGCTTTCCCGGAAACTTGAATGAGCGAAACTCCACTGGTATTAGAAGAAGGGTGAAAAGCTTCTGTTATATTATTGCTATCTTTGAAATCACTCATAACATAAACTGTTGTTGTACCTAAGACATCCCCTTGGATCAGAAGTCGATCATTTTTTTGATCGATTATATCAGAGCTCTCAACAGATCCAACATTAAAAGAAATCTTTGCGTCACCAGAAGCATTGTAGACTGCTTGCGTGTCTGGTTTCCCAGAACCTATATGCAATGTATGATAATGGTTTTCTGTCGGCTGTTGAAAAACAATGGAACTATTGTCGAGATTAAGTATAGAAACATCAGAATGAGATCTTTGGGCAATATCAAGTAACTTGCCCGCATCATCTTTTTCTTTTGTGCTAGTGTTTACGAACCATGTTGTATCGTTTTTGAGATCGAAAGTTGTTCTGCTGTTTCCGTCATTTCTTACTCCCCCCTGTAAGAGAGAGTTTTCTGCGGTGAGTGTAAAGATTTGATCAGGTTTTGGCGTATCATGAGTTATACCCACGAATAACCTGTCGGCACTGATTTTTGAATCTTTGAGGTTGAGTTTACCATTTGATGAATTGTTGGCAACAATACCCGTTCCATCTTCGACAAAAAGGTTTGTATTGGTCAGGTTGATTCTTGAAGTCTGATCGTTTTTGGAGTCATCAATGCTTATCCCATTGCACTGTGCTTTCGCAGAAATATCTGTGACATCAATATATCCGCCATCTTTTAAGACAAATGCAGCTTCTTTTGCTTTTACAGTTCCTCCAGTCATTGTGATTTTAGATTGTGCACCATCTGCATGAAGCCCATTATTTTCAGATGTTACTATAACATTATCATTTAAAGTAATTGTGCTGCCTTGCTTGGCTTGTACCTCACCGCCAAAGGAACCGCCGTCCGTTACCGTTATTTGGGAATTATCATTAGCCAAGAGAGCCTTTTGTGCGTTCTTAACGGTGATATTTTTTAAAATAACCGTGCTTTCCTTATCAGCACTTACACCTGTGGTTATCGGTTTATCATCGCTGCTGCTTGTTATCACGACATTTTCTAACTTGTTGTTGTCACTCTTGCTGTTTTCAAAAGAAGCCCCTGTCTCGGAAACAGTGATAGATCCTCCTGTCATTTGGATGATACCATTGTCTTTTGCCTCAAGTCCGATGATAGCCTCTTTAATGGTTGCATTATCATGCAAATTAATCATGCTGTTAGGACCAATGGATTTTGCGCCAGTTCCTTTGTTATCTGTGGAGAGAGTGATATCTGTGACATCAATATATCCGGCATTTTCTGTCAACAGAGCACTTTTTTGCCCTTTTACAGTTCCTCCAGTCATTGTGATTTTAGATTGTTCACCATCTGCATGAAGCCCATTATTTTCAGATGTTACTATAACATTATCATTTAAAGTAATTGTGCTGCCTTGCTTGGCTTGTACCTCACCGCCAAAGGAACCGCCGTCCGTTACCGTTATTTGGGAATTATCATTAGCCAAGAGAGCCTTTTGTGCGTTCTTAACGGTGATATTTTTTAAAGTAACCGTGCTTTCCTTATCAGCACTTACACCTGTGGTTATCGGTTTATCATCGCTGCTGCTTGTTATCACGACATTTTCTAACTTGTTGTTGTCACTCTTGCTGTTTTCAAAAGAAGCCCCTGTCTCGGAAACAGTGATAGATCCTCCTGTCATTTGGATGATACCATTGTCTTTTGCCTCAAGTCCGATTGCAGCTTCTTTAATTTTTGTATTGCCATGCAATTCAATTGTACTGTTGGGGCCGTTAGCCCATGCACCTTTTCCATTGCCATCTGCCATTAGAGTGGTATCTATGCCATCAATATATCCACTATTTGCTGCAACTAATGCATTTTTTCCCCAGTTACAGTTCCCCCAATCATCGTGATTTTGGATTGTGCACCATTTGCATTGAGGCCATATTCATCAGAGGACACTGTAACATTGTTCTTTAAAGTAATTGTAGAGCCTGTACCAGCGTATATTCCATGCTCTTTTGCATTAAAGTATCCTCCTGATACCGTTGTTTGAGAATTATCCAACGCTTCTATACCCACTTTTGCTTGAGTAACTGTTACGTTTTCCAAGATGACTTTACTTTCCTTATAAAGAGCTATTCCTTTTTCCATTAAGTCATCTTTACTGCTCGTTATTGTCACATTTTTCAGCTTGTTTTTATCACTTTTGCTATCTTCGAGAAATAAGCCTACTGTAGGAGCAACAATACCTACTGCATTCATTTTTATTATACCACCGTCTGTTGCCATCACACCGATTTCTTTAGCCTTAATCGTTGATTCTGATAAGTCAAGAAAGCTATTAGGTTCGATAATGCGTACAGTGCTCAACCAGTCGTCCTCCATGTTTTTGCTGTCGTGAATTATTGCTAAATTTTTTCCAATTATTCCACTACCTTTTATCACTATTATACCGCCAACAGTGAAGTTGGATGCTTCCTCAGTTATTCCATGAAAATTCATTAAGATTTTTTCGGCTTTTACATTAGTATGAGCATTAAACAGCGCGATTGTCGCAACAGCTGTACAGGATAGTAAAAATTTTTTAGACATGAAGATTTTCCTTAACTTATAAGCCTCCGCATATTCTCTCCCCGCTTATAAAAAGGATAAAGAACACACAATTTTCATCGGGAGGTTATATTATTTTAACTTTTATATAAAGTATTTATATAATTTTATAATTTATTTATTTTTACATTTATATAGTAAAATTATTATTTACTTGTATTCTATAATAAATTTTTATTAAATGGTTTTTTATTTTGTAAATAACTATGTAATTTATAATTTATAAAACAAATTATTAAATATAAACTATTATAATTTCAATCACATAATGAATTTAATATTTTTTCTGTATATCTAAAATATATTTATGTATATACTTAAATAATACTTATTATGATTGATAAAGCTTTAGCTCTTCTTTATGATTTCCTGAGCATTTTAGATAAATTGAGTACAAAGCATTGTGTTATGTTTGTTATGCCTGATTGGATTTTCTGCGCAAAAAGGTATTTTGCAGCAGATCTTCTTCCGTAAAGAGGTGAAGGGAATTCCTTTAAAGAAAAGCTAGTACATCTACTGCATGAAGAAGAAAGAGGTTTCTTTAAGGAATAAAAAGGACTTTAGCAGAAAAGAAAAGCAGGGTTTATTTACAAGAGGTAATATCAACAAAAGGGCTACATAATATTATAGAAAATTAAAAAAGCTGCACAATACAGAGTTGTGCAACCTTTCTGTGCAAACGAACGGGAAAGCAACGCTCGCTTTTTTTTCAGTCTCATACGCTTGTACATGTGCTTTCCTTCTCATGTAGGGTACAGGCTGCTCTGCTTAAAATAAGAGGTTCCGAGAAGAATTTCCTTTCCTTAAAACTGATAGCGTATACCACCTGAAAAGCTTGCACCACTTATACCAGTTTTCTGAAGCTTTTGTTGATAGCTTACATCACCATGAAGCGAGAAATTGTGGGAGAGTTGTGCATTGATGCCAACGCCGCCTTCAATTGCAGGTCCCATAGGATCAAGGTCAAAATCTCTGCCAATATGAATGGTACTATCATCACCAAAAGTTTTGATCAAGTTTACTTTTCCATAGAAAGACATAGGACGGCTGTTTTCAGTGGAAATGGTTTTTGTCAAACGTCCACCAATGCGTACTAACCATTGAGAAGGATTTTTCATATCAACGGTAAAATTATCAGCATCTTCAATGGTATTAAACATCAAATGTTGATAGGCAACTTGTGCTTGTGGCTCAAAGGTTAAGCCTTCCATTCCGGTTACAAACTCTTTGCCAACAGTGGTGGAGATACTTAACATTTTGGCATCGTTCAACTTCGCGGTATTGCCTCTGATGGCATTGGCGATA
>NZ_JBHIMJ010000059.1:0-44996 GCF_042194035.1 Bartonella sp. OC16QHHD
CTTCAAGCTCCCCTGCCGGTTGCGAGCGCCTCTTATGCGTATTCCGGGAGTCTGAAAGTACTGAGTTCAGTCAGCTTTTTTTGCTTTTAGTGCTAGAGAGCACCTGGACATAACAAAAGCTCCCGGAATCTCGCGATACTTATAAAGCAGGCTAATGTCTCATCTTGGATTTTCAGGCTTTGGGTTCCACCATTCAACCACACTGTACGACGAGAACCTTGGTGCTTGTTCATAAAATAATTTCTGGAGACCAGCAATAAAATTTAAAACAGTGTTTTTATCTCATGAGACAATCAAACACAAAATTGCTTTCTGTTTTTGAGGTTTGAGCTCTCTAAAACTTTTCAAAAGGATGTGCTCTTCTTTACTTGCGATCCCTTCATCACAGCAATACAAGGCATTTTCTTTTGTCGAGAGATCCATATAGAAAAAAGAAATGGGAACATTGAGAATATCAGCAATTTCTTGTAAACGCCCCGCCCCTATACGATTAGAGCCTTTTTCATATTTTTGGATTTGTTGAAAAGTCACCCCTAACTGACTGCCTAATTTCTTTTGCGACATTCCCAGCATTGTTCTTTTAAAGCGAATTTTTCTGCCTATCGAAATATCATTAAAGTGTGGATTTTTAGCTTTCACTTCAAGCTCCCCTGCCGGTTGCGAGCGCCTTCGCATTGGTATTCCGGGAGTCAAAAACACTGAATCCGAGTCAGCTTTTTTGCTTTTAGTGCTAGAGCGCACCTGGACATAGCAAAAACTCCCGGAATCCCGGGACACCCACAAGAGTAGGTTCATTTTTACGCTCGGATTTTAGGGGTTTTTGAATCCCTCTTGGTCGTTGCGTAGACGACCAAAGTTACCCTTTAAGGTATAAAGTAATTTCATGAAATTAGCAATAAAATTTAAAAACAGTCTTTATTTGTATTTTTATAAGAGGCAGATAACCTCTCATTTTTGATTAAATTATATACGAACGAAGTGAGCGCTATTTATTGAAATAAGTATAAGATCATAATCAAGAGATGCTAGACGTATTAGCTCGTAGTAAAAGCCTTTCATAGACATCATTAGCAAACAAGCAAAGAAATATCATGATAACAAAACCAATGACCATTGCTGTTTGGTGTTCATAGGGTGCAACTCTCGCTGTGTATCCCCAAAAAAGAAAAATAGGAATAAAACCAAGCCACCAACAAAGAAGTTTAAGAAGGCAAAAACTGGTTTACGAATGAATAATAAAATAAGGAAGATTGCGTAAAGCAACCTTTTAACTATTACAGCCAATATTCTACGTATTATCTTGAACACCCCACGCATTATAATTGATAAGATACTCTTTTTATGTCTTGATTTTTTTGGTGTTTGTATTCTTAGCAGAAAGATCGTTTATGACTTTCTCCCATTTTCAAGCCACTATATTATAAAAATGTAATATAAAAATGATTTATCTCTAATTATATCATCCAAAAATACAACAATACTTTATTCATTTTAACTAAAAACAAGTGCTTTATTAAGAAGAAAAGCTATTTTCATTAGTAAGAGCTGTTAAATCCTTACGTCTAAAATAGATAGAGCGTCCACAACGAACAGGTGGTTGCCCTTGCATAAGAATAATCTGTTCGTCTTTTCGCATTTCTTGTGTTATTTCATGTGGATATATTAAAGGTCTATGCTGGGTGTTTATATTTTCTGTCCCTCTTGTATGGAATCCTCCTAGAGGTTTGCTTGAATCTTTCACTTCAATGGTCATTTGACCACATGCCTTAGATATATTTTCAGCAGTTTTAATATCTTTTATTGCGGCATAGCTTACAAAAGCACAATTTTCAAACCATGTCATAACGCCTGACGAACCGAAATAGTGTTCTATTTGATCTACAGACTTGTAAAAAAGCATGAGAGATATACCATATTTGCGTCCATGATCACGTGCTTCTTCTAAAATGTTCATATATCCTAAAAGATCAGCATTATCTAAAATAAAGAGCGCTCTTTTTGCATAATTACCATTAGCGGCTTCCATAGCTCTGAGAAAAGAGCCAACAAGGACACGCCCAACACCTGGATAAGATTTTAAAATTTTTGAGGGGATATTTAGAAAAATATCAATATTTCCCTTTGTTATATCGGTAGTTTTAAAATCATGACCACTGATAAGGTTTGCATAGTTAGAGAGTGAAAGCCATTGTATATCTTTTGCAGCAGTAGAATAGACATCTGAGAAAGTTTGTTCAGCCATATTTGTAAACACCCCAAGGGTTTCACGAATAAATTGGGATGGAGAATTTGATCGTATAGATTGCAATTTTCCAATCACGGATGGTTCTGGCATTGACATGATCGTATGAAGGGTTTTTAAGTTTTTTTCCTTTAATGTGTATTCATCAGAAAAGACAATATGCGCAAGTAGTCCTGTTAACAAATTATGTGCCTGTAATACAAAAAATTGATCAGTCGAAGTTGATTTGTCGTTTTCAGAAAGAAGGAGTCTAGCAACTTCAACCAACCCCGCTTCTCTTTCATAAAGGGGGAGATTTTCATCTAACAGCCAATCTAAAGGATTAAAAGTTTCCGTTGAAGAACCATGAGGATCAAGAACGTATACTTTTCTGTTTGACAGCTGCCTTGTTTTTTTTACCATTGGAGCGACTTCAGTTGAAGGGTCAAAAACGATCAGTGGACCGGAATATTTGAGACAAGTTGGAATAACATTACTGGTTGTTTTATAACTACCAGAACCAGCAAAAAATAACATATGGGTTGAATCAAAATTGAGTTTATATGTCAACAATGGCTGGCGACCACCTTTTCCCCATGTTGTTTTGTCTTTAGGATTAAAAGGGACATCTTTAACAATATCTTTGTCGACTCTATAGCGCTCTCCTATGACGACTTCGCCATCACGAGGAAAAATCTTTTCAAGGCGTTTCATACTCATCCATTGAACACCACCAAAGATCGTATTTTTTGAAATTTTCAAAGGTGAAGCTTTAGGTAATGATAGTTTTATCGTGTAACCAAGGATAATAACGCCAATAACAACACCCCATAAAACCATCCTATCAAAGAAAGGAAGAACATCCGCCCATGTCATATTATCTTGACCTACATATGGACTAAGTCTGATATATTCATTTGCACTATAATAAGTTGCAAACAAACCAAAGATGATCATGGACGAAATAGTGATATTTTTTCTGATATGCCTTTTTTGTAATAAGATGAATGAAGAACATGAAAATGCAATAAGGATTAAAATATCCAGTGGCTTTGATCTTACAAACCAATAAGCATCAGGCGTCGTTCCATTTTCTGTAATGTTATTGATGGTTATATTGACCAAAAAAGCTACAATGATTGAAAAGATGAGTGGCAATGCTAAAAATATAATCTGTTTTTTGTCTAATTTATTGACCATTTTCCCCCCTGCATACCAGAAAAAGCTTCTCTTCCTATTTTTTCGAAATTTTTGAATTTTTATCAAGTTTTGAAACGTAAAGCAAACCATCTTAAGATGAAAGACTTATCTGCCTCTCTAAGACGGGCTTTTATAAAAAGCTCCTCTAAACTAATTTTTTCAAGAATTTTTCCAAAGTTTCTTTGATCCTTCACGCGCTATTTAAATTTCTTACTTAACTCTTTTACGACACTGTATATGCTTCTTAACAGAAAAAAAAACCAATAACAATACGCATTAGTGTTCACTGAAAAAAAGCGCGGTTTATCATGTTGTGCCGTAAAACCTTGTTGTTTAGAGCCGTGATATAAGGCATGTAAAACTTTCCATATTAAGTGTTTTTAGAGTGTGTAATAAATGGGCATGGCTTGCCCTGTAACGCCCTTTTTAAAGTGAACCACATGAATGGGTCAGGAGTAGGTCAAAAACCCCGCCAACAGAAGCCGGACTGTTTACAGAGCAGCCCTTAAGTCAGGAATATGCATCCTTTAGAGCGTAGAGCGGGAGGAAATCAAAGAAGGATAAGGTAAACATAGCAAAAACTCCCGGAATCTCGCAATACTTATAAAGCAGGCTAATGTCTCATCTTGGATTTTCAGGCTTTGGGTTCCACCATTCAACCACACTGTACGACGAGAACCTTGGTGCTTGTTCATAAAATAATTTCTGGAGTCCAGCAATAAAAATTAAAACAGTGTTTTTAGCTCATGAGACAATCAAACACAAAATTGCTTTCTGTTTTTGAGGTTTGAGCTCTCTAAAACTTTTCAAAAGGATGTGCTCTTCTTTACTTGAAATCCTTTCATCACAGCAATACAAGACATTTTCTTTTGTTGAGAGATCGGAGTAGAAAAAAGAAATGGGAACATTGAGAATATCAGCAATTTCCTGTAAACGCCCCGCCCCTATACGATTAGAGCCTTTTTCATATTTTTGGATTTGTTGAAAAGTCACCCCTAACTGACTGCCTAATTTCTTTTGTGACATTCCAAGCATTGTTCTTTTAAAGCGAATTTTTCTGCCTATCGAAACATCGTTAAAGTGTGGATTTTTAGCTTTCACTTCAAGCTCCCCTGCCGGTTGCGAGCGCCCTCGCATGAGTATTCCGGGAGTCTGAAAGTACTGAGTTCGAATCAGCTTTTTTTGCTTTTAGTGCTCATCGCACCTGGACATGGCAAAAACTCCCGGAATTCCGGGATACCTACAAAAGTAGGTTCATTTTATGATCGAACTTTAGGGCTTTCAGACCCTACTGATCGCTGCGTAGACGACCAAAGTCACCCTTTAAGGTATAAAGTAATTTCAGGAAATTAGCAATAAAATTTAAAACAGTCTTTATTTTATGAGCTCCACCCCCGCCTCTCAAACTTTTATGCCCGCTCGTAAAAACTCCAAAACCATGAGATAAACCCCACGTTCATTGAGAAGATTAACAAACCTTGTTTTTTGAGATTAAGCCCTCCGAAGAGAGAGAGATTAAAGAACACCTCAAAGGGATTTACACGGTTAATCGTTGGATTTTTGCACCACAACGGACTAATTTTTCTTCTAATCTCTCAAATCCACGATCAAGATGATAAACACGATTGACGATTGTTTTCCCCTTTGCTGCCAATGCTGCAATCACAAGAGAAACAGAAGCACGCAAATCCGTCGCCATGACAGGAGCCCCTTGCAAATTCTCTGTTCCATGAGATAGTTGCCCTCTCGCCCATCAAGCTTTATCTTTGCCCCTAAGCGATTGAGTTCTTGAACATGCATAAAACGATTTTCGAAAACCGTCTCTGTAATATGCGCGATTCCTTCAGCCCGTGTCATGCACCCGGCGTCATGAGCGCCATGAACGAAACTTAGACAATAATCACGAGCCTCCTCAAGAGTGAGAGAAGCAAAACTTTACACGAAAGAAAAACCATTCCGAAAAGAAAACAGCAGCCACAAAAGCCATACCCTTGAAAGATGGAGATTTGAAAGAACTATTGAGAAAATCATCAAGAATATACGGCTCCAAAATTCCACAAGCAAGAGAGTAAACCATTAAAAATGCACCAGCCAAGCCCAGCCCCTCCCAACAAGCAAACATTGTGTTAAAACGCCCCCAAGCAATCGCCCCCCCTCAACCACAGCGCAAAGCATTCAGCATATCTTTAACAGGTTTACACTGTGATACGTTGGATTTTTGCACCACAACGGACTAATTTTTCTTCTAATCTCTCAAATCCACGATCAAGATGATAAACACGATTGACGATTGTTTCCCCCTTTGCTGCCAATGCTGCAATCACAAGAGAAACAGAAGCACGCAAATCCGTCGCCATGACAGGAGCCCCTTGCAAATTCTCTGTTCCATAGACAGTTGCCGTCTGCCCATCAAGCTTTATCTTTGCCCCTAAGCGATTGAGTTCTTGAACATGCATAAAACGATTTTCGAAAACCGTCTCTGTAATATGCGCGATTCCTTCAGCCCGTGTCATGAGCGCCATGAATTGCGCTTGGAGATCGGTTGGAAAAGCAGGATAAGGTCCTGTTTTAATATCAACGGGCATAATTTTGGTGTTCTTTGGATTTCGCTTAATATGAATTCCTTGAGGTTCTATTTGAATCTCGAGTCCTGTTTTTTGGAGCACCTTAAGCACTTTTGTGAGATGATTAGGATTTGCATTTTTAAGAAAGACATCTCCTCCCGTCATAGCAACAGCCATTGCATATGTTCCCGCTTCGATTCGATCAGCAATAACGCGTACTCTAGCACCGTTGAGTTTTTTAACCCCTTCAATTGTAAGCGTTGTTGTTCCTTCACCGGTTATTTGAGCCCCCATAGCATTCAGGGTTCGAATAAGGTTTGTCACTTCTGGCTCACAAGCCGCATTCTCAAGAGTGGTTGTTCCCTTTGCCATTGTCGCCGCCATCAGCAGCACATGGGTTCCACCAACAGTGACTTTAGGGAAACGATAGTGAGCACCTTTTAACCCCTTTAGCGCTTTTGCATGAACATATCCATTTTCGATCGAAATCTGTGCGCCTAAAGTTTTAAGTCCCTCAAGGATAAAATCGACAGGCCTTGTTCCAATAGCGCATCCTCCAGGAAGCGAAACATAAGCCTCTGCGCATCGTGCAAGCAGAGGTCCGATAACCCAAAAGCTTGCACGCATTTTTTTCACCAGTTCGTATGGTGCCCGTGTTGTGGCTATTTTTTGCGCCGTAAAATGAATTGTTCTTGAATTCACACATTCATCGTTAAACTCTTGTCCATCAACGGCATATCCAACACCATGATTATTGAGAATACGAATAAGCAATTCAACATCGGCCAGATGCGGAATATTTTCTAAAGTGAGCGTTTCTTCTGTAAGCAGCGCCGCAATCATAAGAGGTAATGCAGCATTTTTTGCCCCAGAAATAGGAATTGTTCCTTGAAGTTTTTCTCCCCCAACAATTTGAATAGAATCCATCGTGTTTTCCCTCTTTTCCTTTGTGCCTGCCCTTCCAAAGGATTGTCCCCCTTCGGGAAGTTATGCTTTATTAATCGTTTTAGAACGCATTCTAACTATGAGAACAAATTATTGAGAAGTTTGGTTGCAAAAATTTACTAAAAAACATTTTTTTGCATTTTAGAGCTTTTTGCATTTTAGAGCTCTGGTTGTGCTCTTTTTCGGCTTTGCTCTTTTCGACGTTTCAGGTTTTGACGCAATTGTTGTGCCAATCTTTCTTGACGTCGTTTTGCTTTTTCATCTTGATGATTAATTTCATTTTGTTTTTGTTTTTGATGCATTTGTGTCATTGCGCAACCTTTTAAACAGTGTTGAGCTTCTATCCAAGCAACTCATAACCTTAAATATTTAAGCATATAAGAAACATATGTCATGACATAAGATACGTTTTCTTGCAAGAATATACAAATGTTCTCTTGCCTATTTTCTGACAATATGGCACAAGACAGCGCAAAGATTGAAAAGGGCTGCGGTAGCTCAGTGGTAGAGCACTCCCTTGGTAAGGGAGAGGTCGAGAGTTCAATCCTCTCTCGCAGCACCATTTTATTCTTCTTTTGCCTCTCTCTTCTTGCCCTTATAAGTCTTCCCTATAAGCCTAAATCTTTTCCCCCAACCTTCATCGGCTTCATCAAATCCTCCATCCTTTAAACCATGCGTTTCAATATCCTCAAAATCAATGGCTTCAAAATCAAGAGCCTCAATGACACACTTAATCTCTAAAATGCCTTACGAACGGCTTTTGAAATTGACCGCCCCCCAAAGAATATCCCCCACCCCTTGCCTCCCCCCTCTTTCATTTCTGTAAGATTGTCCCCCTATCCTTCTCTTTACCAAGCCTCACTGTTGCAACAGCTCTTGGCACTTGAGACGGTATAGGCATTTTTATTTTTTCAATATTTTATTTCTTGAATATTTTTCCCCACAAGCTCACCCTGTTTGTAATATGCAAACAAACGATTTTACTTGATTCAATATAAGAGCGTTTGAATAAGAAGAGTTGAAATAAGAACATCTCACACTATTTCGGGCTCTCATTGAAATTCAAATTGAATCTCAATAATGAGTTATTATAAACTCATTGTTTGAACATATCCCATTGATACCTTTATCCGCCCCAAAACGAATAATCTTATCTTTCCAGCCTCTCTATCCACCTCAAGCAACACAAGCATTCCCTCTAAAAATTAGAATAAGCTTCATCGATCCTATTCGTCATTTACAACAGATCTAACAGAGCCATTTCCAGAACCTCCTCTCAACTCAATTCCTTCCCCATTCTCCCCACCCCTTACCAAAAGCAAAAACCAAACAGTGATAAAGCCCCCCTCAATAAAGCTTTCACTAAACCACCCCACGCTCCCATATGGCAAACATCTCATATGACAGACATCCCCATATACTAGGCACCCCATATACCAGAAAATTGATAGCCCGCCGTTTCAAAGAAGATCCCTCATTGCCAATTTTATACACTATGATTTTCCACGTGCTCTAAGCCATCCCTCTTTCAACACGCATCTTTTTTATACGAATACTTTAATTTATACAGATAGCGTTATTCCTCTTGCATAAGAGCCCCAAGAGCGAAAAGTTCTCCCCCTCTATTCTATTGAAATCAATCACCCCTCTTCGCTTACAGTTCACAAGCAGAAAGATCCGTATGGCGAGAAACTTTCCAAGAAAAGCATATTTCTTCGTAAGAAGCCTCCCAGTAAACGAGATTATGAATCGTCTCAAGAGCTACAGCCCATGCCGCAATTTTGGCAACGGGCCCCAAATAGTACCAACTTACTTTTTCATAAAGTAAGATAGGGTGCGCAATGTTTATAATCTCTGGGGGTATAATCTACGGACTTTATAATCTACGGGGCTTGACCGTTATACCCCTCACGATATTATTCACAGGCGCCAGTATGAAATTTACGAACGCCGGCATGAAATGGGTGTGAAATGAGCTTAGAGCGAGATATCTTTATTAAAACAAGTGCGTGAATGTACAACAACAAGTATATTTCATTTGGAGTATTTTGGATATTGCCTACTCTCCCCACCCTAGGACAACCATTTTGGCTACAGATCCCCTTATATTTTCTGCTGTCATACCTCCTCCAATAAGCTAAAACCCCACATATGCGGGGTTTTAGCCAGTACCACACCTTTATTTAGACACATTATGACATTGTAACCATTTTTATTAAATACGTTTTTACATATATTTTCAACACAAAATAACACATATTGATTTATTTAACAGAAATGACTTATAAAAGCTTGTTAGAAACAAAAGCCAATAAATACCCTCTGTTTAAACACTTTATTTGCTATAGCAATAAGCACTGTTTTATTCACGCATCATACAACAAGTGGATGTACAAAAAATTCGTTTTTTGTTGGGAGAACTGCTCCGATCAACTGTATTTCCAAAGAATATATAAAACAAAAAATAAAAAAGAAGCTATTAGAAAAAGAACGCGAAAGAGAATGGTTAGAGCTTGAACAATTTTCTGTTAGCGCTTGTCCAAGTGGAAAATTTCCTGTTTATTATGGCGTTTCTATTATCGATTGTGTTTCAGAGGAAGAACTAAAACAAAATCGTTTTAATAATGAAATTAATATAATGAACTTATTCCTGCAATGGTTTATCGTAGCACTCGTAATAACAACGATAATGTCTGTTCCCATAAGTTTACTTTGGCGTTTTAGATTTAAGGTTCCTGCCTGTTTATTTACAATAATGACAACCTTGGCTATTATTGCCGTCCCTTTTACATTTGATTTATCGTCTCTCTTTTAATCTATTTTTGTAAAAAAATATTTCTAAAATATTAAAAACACCCTGCATTTTTAAGCGTTTTGAACTGTATCTCCTCTCATTTAGAGACAATAGCCCCAAGTACAGCCATGCCATTCAATACGATTTTAACCATATTTCTAACACAAAAATAACACATGTTGATACATTCAAAAGAGATCAATTAAATGATCTTGTAAAATAAGAGCAATACACAAAGTGGCTGTATTTAATGATAGTCAATGAAGACGATTATTATGGAATTCTTAGTGTAAGCTACGAATGCAACGATAAACAGATAAAATCTGCTTTTCGTAAATTAGCTCTGCAATACCACCCTGATCATAATTCTAGTACCGAAGCAGAACAAAAATTCAGAAAAATTTGTGAAGCCTATGAAGTTCTTAAAGATCCTCAAAAGAGAGCTGCTTACAATCAGTTCTATCATGAAACTTTTAAATATAATCACAAGGCTTCTGAAATTAGTAGAAACCAAGAGAACAGACGACAAGATAATACCAAGCGTGTAATTGATAGTATCGCGTATGTAATTTTCATTATTTGTGGAATAATACCTGTAATGTATTTTATAATTTTATTTTACATGGAAGATATTATGAATAAATAAGTATAGGGTTATTAATTCTCATAAGCATAAAAGGATATTTGGTAAAGATTGGTGCATTTATCTTCGGGCTCATACTAATATCATTTATCAAATTTATATGGAGAAGTATCTATTGATCAGTGCTTTTGAAGAGCTTTAAGATCAGCCCCACAGTGAATTCACAAAATGTGGTCATTTTTGATTTTCTATAACAAGGTAGTGTAGAAAAACATAAAGATCATAATATCTCTATCCGTTCTTTCCCTATTCTCCCGTTTTCCCTACCCTTCTATTTTCTTCCACAATCCGCCCCCCAACCTTTCCCCAACAAGCCTACTTGACTCCACACAGGCTTTTTCTCATGTCCCTACATCCTTTTCCCCATATTGGCTAAAAAACGCCCCTCAAACGACTCTTTCCCAAAAAACAAAAGCACCACAAGAACCATTTCCTCTCCAATGAAAAAGCACTTGTCCGGCAACTTAGCCATCATGGGACCTTTCATCGCGCCCCCAAACACGGCACAACACAAAAGCGGCCAGAACCGCACCCCACATCCCCTATCTCACTTCCCTAACATCTTCCCCCAAAGTACTTCCTTATCTCTCTTATTTTTCACTTGACTGCCCCTCTGAAACACCTTCTTCCATTTTCCCAAGCAATAGCTGTCACGCGAAGTCTCTCTCCCTTCAACACCCACCTGCTTTTCCGCTTACTTCTTGCCTTATGACTAAGCTTGCCTCTCCTCAACGCTACACAAGATCCCTTCCCACCCCGTCTCATTCTCGTTTTCCCCTCCAGCATACGTCTTGTCTTCATTCCAAGCACCCTTTCCCCCCATTTCCGACCATGCTTTCACATTCCTGTCCCCTAAGTTCGCTATGCTCCCTGCTTCCCCTGTTTGGCACCCTCCTCCAACATAAAAACCAACTCTTTTCCCCCTCTGCTCTTTCCTTTTTATAGAACTTTGCCTCTCCTCAACGCTACACAAGATCCCTTCCCACCCCGTCTCATTCTCGTTTTCCCCTCCAGCATACGCCTTGTCTTCATTCCAAGCACCCTTTCTTTCCCCTCCTTCAAAGCAATTTCTGTTCTTATATGAAAACCTGTCCCAACAGATTTAATTTGCTGTACCATCTTCTCCAACGCCTCATTAAAACGGTTAATTTCATTTTCAAGTTTGCAAATATACGCTTCATCACGATAAGCCCGTTTAATCAAAGGGGGCATATCCGGCCAATAGAGCATTAAATCCACCCATTCGCGTTGAGAAATCCATAATCCCCCTTGACATTGTGCTTTATGTTCTGCTGGAAAACTCTTTTGCATGAAATGAGGGATCAAAATTTCAGGTTTTTTTGTTTTAATTTCTAATAAGCCATTTTTTCCCACAAAAGCATCGGGGGAAAATCCTTGTCCGCGATCATCTGCCAAAACAAAGCCAATACATTCAGGTTCTGTATGTGTAAGTTTTCCATAAAGCTGTCGTGCGATTGGTTCTAATTCAGTCCCGCGTCGCTGAGAAAGCGTTGTTCCTTCATCAACAGTTTTTCCTGTAATTCTTTCTCCCGCCAATTTCATCATCACACTCTGATAGCGTGACGTTTTTTGCCCCTGTTTTTTTTGCGCCATAACCATCTCAAACAAAGAAGCCGTAATCAAACCATTACGCACTTTCTGCCATTCTTCTGTTCCTTGAATACAATCGATAATGATTGGCATAGTATTTTTCCCCTTCATCTTTAAGGTGTTTTGTAATATATCCTCTTTAAAGCATTCACCTTTTTTTAAGCTGTTTCCCTCACACGGACTAAAGACAACAACATCCTTCAATATTGTGCCCTAAAAAAACACAAAAACCGGCTCTTTCCCCCTTGAACTTGCCTTTTTATAGGTTGGAACCTGTCTGTACTACTGCTTTTCTTCCCCCTAAGCCTTCATTTTTGTTCTCCAGCATGCTTTCCTATCACTCCAAGTCACTGAATGACGACCTGCCCCTTCATTGCCTTATCCCCCTAATGAACCAGCCGGCAACTTCCCCCACACAAGCGCCCACAATTCCTCATATATAGGCTCTTTTCTTCATGCCCCCCTTTCCCATATCGGCTAAGAAAATCCCCGCGCAAAGCTCTCCCCCCCAAAGCGGCTCCCCTAAGCTTCCCTCCAAGAACGAAAGCATAACGTGCACCATTGTCACCGCAATGAAAAAGCACTTTGGCCCATCATTGCGGCTTCTTTTTCAACCCTGCTACTGCACGACGGAAAAATCATGGCGGCAATATTCTTCCTCCAATTTTTTTGCCATAGACTGAGCCACTTCTTGCGATATAAAAAGTATAGCGTTGTGTTTTTGTGGTTCGAGTCTGATTAAATTTCGCATATTTCCAGCATAATAAAGCGGAATCCCTTGATACGAAGTCTTGAGATAACTTGGCATGTTTACCACCAATAATCTGTCAAGACATCACATGGGCGTAAACGATGCTGTTTTTCATAAGAGCCATAGAGATTATCTTCATAATCGCAAGCCGCTCTTTCATTCAAACAAGCATGATAAGCTTCACTATTCAAAATGAAGGGCTGCAATTGTGTATTTTCTTCATTCATTTCATGATTTTCGACATAAAAATCAGCGATTTGTTCCGTAATATCTTCAGCATGAGAAGTTGTCAGATCGAGTCGTAAAACTCTATAAACAGTTTCACATTCTTCAATCAGTTCGAGCACTTCTTCGATTTCGTCGATTGTTCCTTCATAAGTACAAGGATTTTCCTCTTCGCATAAAACGATAATGATTTCATCCTCTTTAACGAATGGAATATTTTTCATGATTTCCCCCTTTAGATAGTTGATAAAGCATAGCCTTGTCTTGACAAGACTAAATATAGCGTTAGTCTTATATCCTCTATAGGAGAGATGTCAACCATTTTATCCTTCATAAAAGATATATTTTAAATATCTACGGGGTTCAAATGACATATGTAAAGAAAAATCTATTATTCTTTGTTCCTCTCATGCCCCTTTGTTGTTCTCTATTTGTTCTTACAAAATTGCAATTATAAACACACAGGAGAGATAAAATGAGTGACATAATATTAATAAAACACTGGAGTCGCCTTGATTCAAAAGCACAGAAGGAAGTTATTTTGAAGCTTCGTCAATTGGTCGCCGCAAAAGAGTCAAAATCGCCTGTCTCTCTTGCGGAGAGAGTTTCGAAATAAGCTCTATAAATTCTTTATCTTCAGGGCTAGCCCCTTTCCCGTAAAGAATATAATTCATACTGATATTAATTTCGTGACAAATTCGCGAGAGAGATTCGATTGTTGGTTCTTTTCCTTCAGAAAGAATAGAATGAAGGTACCCCGCGCCTTTACCGGCAGCGAGGGAGATAGATCTTTTTGACCGCCCACTTTTTTCCAAAGCGATTCTTAATCTTTGACGCCAACCATCGATATTCATAATTTCACCATATAGCGCGTCTTTTTAAAAAAACACGTCCTTTTTATAAAACGGGCTTGCATTATCCTCTAAAAAGGATAGAATTAAGGAAACAAATTTTACTTTTTAGGGGGAATTTTTTTTATTTTTAGATCATAAAAACACTTTAACCACCCTACCGGATATAAAAGACCACTCTCCAAAGCTTCTGCCCAAAAGCAAGTACGTTGAGAATGTGTGGTATTCTTTATTTTTTCCATCACCGCAATCTTAAATCGTAAGTTTGCATGCGCTTCAAGCACAGCCAATCATTTATAAGCATCGTAAAGAAGCCTCTAGTCATCATCGAACAGAGCCAAAAACAACACAAGTTAAATCCTTATTTGAGCTTTTATCATCAATAAAAATGTATAAAAAAGAAGAAAGTAGATTGCAGTATGAAACACGCTAATCAACAAGAAACTCCTCATTATGAATCGTCTAGGCTTCCATATGTTTGTTGGTATCAAAATGACTTTCTAGGAGGTGTACGTGGGATGCGCGCACACGAAATTGGAATCTATACGATTCTTCTCAATGAAATGTATGCCCGTGGCCGACCTTTAGAAATATCGAAAGAACGTTTAGCGCGTCTTTGTGGTTGTGACAAGCGAACTTTTGTTAATGTTTTAGAGATGCTCATCCAAGAGGGTAAGATTTTAAATTTAGCCAATGGATTATGGAACAAGCGTTGCGAAAATGTTTTTCAAGAGCGTGAAAAATTGCTTGAACAAAAATCCTTTGCGGGTCGTTCTTCGGCAAAAAAACGCAAGAAAATCAATGCAGAGATGCAACAACTGCTTAACGAAAGTACAAAAGATGCTGCACAAAACTCAAAAGCTCAAAAGGCAGAAGAAAAGGAAACACCTTACGGTGTTTTAGAAAAGAAAATTTTGTTTGATGAGACAGAACCTTGTTTTTTCTGCGAAGAGAGTTTTGAACAAAGCGATCACCCATCACCCTTATCGGCTCTTGATTCACCTCTCCCTTTGCCTGCCCAAGAAGAAACGGAGCAAAAAAACGCCTCCCCTTTAAATGCTCCCCAAGCCGAGTTCACTCCCGCCCCTATCGCGCAAATTGTCACGGGGGAAAAAACAAAATCTGCCACCACTCTTCCCCCCAGCAATCTTCCTGCCTCCGTCCCTCCTTCTTCCAACAAAAAAACCACAACCTCAGTTGCCAAAGGGCATCGTCTTCCTGAGCATTGGCAAGCAGACATCAAGGCGGCAGTTTCAGAAGGCTTGAGTGAGAGCCAAGCCCATTGGCAAGAAAAGAAGTTTCGCGACTATTGGCAAGCTAAGGGCGGCAAAGAAGCACTCAAAGTAGACTGGCAAGCCACATGGCGCAACTGGTTTCGCCGTGAGATCGAACGGCAAGAACAGCAAAAACAGGGAGGCTCCTCATCTTTTACCTCTGAGAACAACGACACGCTTTACCGCAGTTTGATCAACTATAACGACAATTTTTGACATCACAAAAACAACGTATTTTTCAAGCACGCGCGGGGATAAAAATGTTTCAAAACCACAACAGCATCGGACAAAATAACACAGAACAAAACAAAGGGCGGCAAAACAACAATGAAATAAGCTCTTCACACAGCAAAACGAGACAACATCGACCATTTTGCTCTCATCACAAAAGCGTTTTCCCCACGCAAGGACCCCCACAGGCACCCCCCGCATACCCCCCAATACACACCCCAACAGGACTCCAGCATGCACCACCCCCTCACAGGCATATCCACCCCACCCTTCTTGCACCCCCTTCCTCTTTTCCACCTTCCTCCTTTTCCCAAGGCGCCACTTCCCCATGCTCTTGGCAAACAAACATCAACACAGCCATTTCAGAAGGTTTGAGTGAGAGCCAAGCCCATTGGCAAGCCAAGAAGTTTCGCGACCATTGGCAAGAAAAGAGCGGCAAAGAAGCTCTCAAAGTAGACTGGCAAGCCCCATAGCACTACGGGACTTTACGATCAGATCAAACGGTGAGAACAGCAAAAACAGAGTCCTCACTTCTCACATCTTGAGAAAAACGACAATAATATCACGAATGACCATGAGCACAATTTTTGAAATCAAACAAAAACTTATCTCACAAGCAGATAGAATAGCAGAAATGCTTCTTCCCCAAGGGCACAAACGAGGCAACAATTGGATTGTAGGCAACACACGTGGTGAAGCTGGTCAAAGTTTATCGATTTGCTTGAGTGGTAGTAAAGCAGGACTTTGGTATGATTTTGCAGAAGGCACTGGAGGAGATCTTTTAGACCTTTGGTGTGAAGTCAAAGGCATTAGCCTTTCTCAAGCCTTAGAAGAAGCACGCGCGACTCTCAATCTGACACGCCCCAAACCCTTTATGGCGCCCCATCGTTCCTATCGCCGTCCACCGGTTCCTACAGGGCAGAGCCCGCAGAATCTTGTAAAAAACTATCTCCACGAAAAACGCCACATTCCTTTAGAGATTATAAAGCGTTACCGCATAGGAGAAGATGGTGAAAAAATCATTTTTCCCTTTTATAAACCCGACGGCACCCTTGCTTTAGTCAAAGAACGGCTCGCACAAGCAGGAGCAAAAACCAAACCAACAGCCTCCCAATGTGAACCGATTTTATTTGGTTGGCAAGCCCTTTACCCCACAAACCACCCCGCCACGCACACGCCCCAACAAGCAACCCAGCACGCACCTCAGCAAGCATTCCAACACACACCTCAGCAGCAGGGACCCTCAACCAACCCCACCTCTACACAGGCATCCCAAAACACCCCCTCAACCAACCCCACCTCTACACAGGCATCCCAAAACACCCCCTCAACCAACCCCGCCTCTACACAGGCATCCCAAAACACCCCCTCAACCAACCCCGCCTCTACACAGGCATCCCAAAACACCCCCTCAACCAACCCCGCCTCTACACAGGCATCCCAAAACACCCCCTCAACCAACCCCGCCTCTACACAGGCATCCCAAAACACCCCCTCAACCAACCCCGCCTCTACACAGGCATCCCAAAACACCCCCTCAACCAACCCCGCCTCTACACAGGCATCCCAAAACACCCCCTCAACCAACCCCGCCTCTACACAGGCATCCCAAAACACCCCCTCAACCAACCCCGCCTCTACACAGGCATCCCAAAACACCCCCTCAACCAACCCCGCCTCTACACAGGCATCCCAAAACACCCCCTCAACCAACCCCGCCTCTACACAGGCATCCCAAAACACCCCCTCAACCAACCCCGCCTCTACACAGGCATCCCAAAACACCCCCTCAACCAACCCCGCCTCTACACAGGCATCCCAAAACACCCCCTCAACCAACCCCGCCTCTACACAGGCATCCCAAAACACCCCCTCAACCAACCCCGCCTCTACACAGGCATCCCAAAACACCCCCTCAACCAACCCCGCCTCTACACAGGCATCCCAAAACACCCCCTCAACCAACCCCGCCTCTACACAGGCATCCCAAAACACCCCCTCAACCAACCCCGCCTCTACACAGGCACCCCAAAACACCCCCTCAACCAACCCCGCCTCTACACAGGCATCCCAAAACACCCCCTCAACCAACCCCGCCTCTACACAGGCACACCAACAGGCACCCACGCATGCGCTCCAACAGGCGCCATTCCCCATTTTTTCTTCAACAAACCGTATCATTGTTATCACTGAAGGAGAAATTGATGCACTTTCCTTAGCCGCCTATGGATATCCGGCGGTCTCTGTTCCCTTTGGAGGAGGTAGTGGAGGCAAACACAACTGGATTGAAAATGAATTTGATCATTTAGAATCTTTTGAAACGATTTTTTTAGCCACCGATATGGACCAGCCCGGAGAAGAAGCAGCCCGTGAGATTGCCAGCAGGCTTGGACGCCACCGTTGCTACCGTGTCCGTTTACCCCTTAAAGATGCCAATGACTGTTTAACCGCAGGGATTGATAAAGCCACCATAAAAGCCGCCTTTTCCTCAGCACAAAGCTTTGCACCAGAAGGTTTACGGCGCGCCTCAGACTATAAAGATCAAGTGATTGGGCTTTTTTGGCCAGAGCCTGAAAAACATCTTGGTTATACGGTTCCCTATCCTAAACTGAAGGACAAATTGCATTTCCGCCCAGCAGAATTAACGCTCTGGAGTGGTGCGAGTGGTGCAGGTAAAAGCCAATTATTATCAGACTGTATTCCCCATTGGATTGCACAAAAGAGTCGCCTTTGCTTAGCGTCTCTAGAAATGAAAGGAGAACAATCACTTCGCCGTTTAACCAAACAAACGGGCGGCTTAGAACAGCCTACAAAAGAGACAATTGAACGAATTCTTCATTTTTTAGACGAAGGGCTTATTCTTTATGAGCATGTTGGCAAATCGAGCGTAGATACCTTGCTTGAAATCTTTGACTATTGCCGTGCGCGCTATGGCTGCGATCAATTTATCATCGACAGTTTGATGCGGCTTGGCATTGCCTCTGATGATTATGCAAGACAAGAACAAGCTGTTTATAAAATGGTTGATTGGGCTGTTTTAAACAATGTACATATTCACCTTGTAGCCCATGCCCGCAAAGGCGGTCTGGATAAAGATATCCCCAGCACAGAAGACATTAAAGGCGCCTCAGAGATTGGTGCCAATGCCTTTAACATCATCACCATTTGGCGCAATCGGTCATTAGAAGATAAAATCTTTGCCGCCTCTCTCGCACAAGAAAAAGCAGATTTAGCCAAACGCCCCGGCGTTATTATGAATATTGCCAAACAACGTTCTGGTGATTTTGAAGGCAAAATAGGGCTTTGGTTTGATCCCCAAACCTACCGCTATCGCTGTTCTCTTGAACAATCATTCCCTCGACGTTATCTGTAATGCTCCATAAACCCCACTCTCTTAAAAAACGCCTCCGCCTTCACACGCGCACGCCTTGCTCCCATAGAAACAACAGGAAGGATAAATCCACAAATGACGAAAAACACCCAATCCTTCGCAAACCAAAGCCAGCTCAACCCTAGATTCTCTGCTCCCAGACGGGTAAAAAAAAGGATTAGTGCCAAAATGCAGCAAAACAGCACAAAATTCAAAGCACGCAACAACCTCTGTAACACCGTATCACCTTGCTCGCGTATAAAGAACCCCAAGAGCACTTTCAACAATACAGTCAAGAGCAATCCCTTTAAGAATACCGCCCTTATGCTATCCATATCCCTGACGCCCACAGCAGCAAACCACAGGATAAAGCCCATCATGCAACAAAATATGACTGCCTTTAAGAACACTTGCCCCGCAACAGGCATACTCTTGACACCCAGATGCAGCAAACCAAGGACAGTTGCAAAAATGCAAGAAAACACCGCCCCCTTCAAGAGCAGCTCCCCGTCAACAGCGCGCCTGCCCACGCCCACATAAATAAAACCAAGGTAGGTGGCAACAACGCCATAAAGCACCACCCATCTCCAAAACATCCACCCTGTAACAGAGCGACGCTTGGCAATCTTATCAAGAAAAACCAAGGCTAGAGCAAAAAAGCAGAAAAACCCCAACAACAGCCAAAACATCACATCGTTCGACATCAAATACCCCTCACAGAAAGAACATCAAAGACCATGCCCGTGGAAAAGAAAAATGCTCATTTTTTTAAGCACCATCCCAACAGTACACGCACTCACCTTATACCTTCATAAGCAAAAAAAGGAACAAGTCCAATAGTGCCCAGAAACACCTCATTGTTCGAGATCACAAACCAGCGCCCCCATATGCTTGGCTCCGTTATACGCCAACCCAACAACAGCTCCAACAACGCCACCAAACACCAGCCCCTTTAAAAACATGTCCCATGCAACCACCATACACCCCGCACCCTCATAAGCAAAACCAAGGAACAACCAAAAATGCAGCAAAAGATCAATCCTTTACAAAGAATGAAATCCTAAACCCAAGACGCTTTGCCCCTAGACAAATAAGCCCAAGGATAAGACCAAAGACAATGCCAAAAAGAATGTAAAAAACCCACTTGTTTGAAAACCACACCTGAGCCAAACCAAAATGCTCAGCTTTCGCATAAACAAACTTAGAGGTCACGCCAACAAAGAATGCAAGCACCCCACCCTTAAAAAAGTCCTTCCTTGTAAACCCGAAAAACCTTATTCCCACATAAATAGAAACAAAGGCGAGAGCCAAAGGGCAGAAAAACCCCAACCACTGCCAAAACATCACATCGTTCGACATCAAATACCCCTCACAGAAAGAACATCAAAGACCACGCCCGTGGAAAAGAGAAATGCTCATTCTTTTTAAGCACCATCCCAACAGTACACGCACACACCTTATACCTTCATAAGCAAACAAAGGAACAAATCCAATAGTGCCCAGAAACACCTCATTGTTCGAGATCACAAACCAGCGCCCCCCCATATGCTTTACTCCCACATGTGCCAACCCAACAACAGCTCCAACAACGCCACCCAACACCAGAAACTTCAATAAAAATACCCCACGCGATATCCATTTACCCCGCACCCTCATAAGCAAAACCAAGGACAGCTCCAGCAATGCAACAAACACCGCTCCTATCACTAAAAATTCCCATGATATATCAAAACGCTTCGCTCCCTTATAAGCAAAGCCAAGAACCACTACAGCAATGGTGCAAAACACCACAGCCTTGAAAAACACGCCCCACGATACAGTTCTACTGTTTGCTCCCACAACAATAAAACAAAAGGTCGCTCCAGCAATGCAAGAAATCACCACCCCCTGCCAAAACACCTCCCACGTAATAGCCGGTCGCCCCGCATCTTCATAAGCAAAACCAAGGACCATGCCAACAACGCAGCAAAACGCCAGCCCCTTCAAAAACATGTCCCGCGCAACCACCATACGCCCCGCTCCTTCATAAGCAAAAATCAGAGACCATGCCAAAAATGCAGCAAAAGATCAATCCTTTTCAAAGAATGAAAGTCTAAACCCAAAACGCCTTGCCCCACGATAAATAAGACCAAGGACAAGACCAAAGACAACGCCAAAAAGAATGTTAAACACCCACCTGTTTGAGAACCACATCTGAGTCAAACCAAAATGCTCAGCTTGCTTATAAATAAAATCAATGACAGCAGCCAAAATGAAGCTCAACAACACCATCTTGAGGAACAAACCCTTCGTTACACCACGCCGCTGCATTACTTCATAACCCAACATAAGGAAAATACCGGGAATGCCATAAAACGCCACAGCCCGTAAAAATACGCCCCACGTCATCCCCAACGCCTTCATTTCCACATAAACAGCCACAGAGACATAGGCCACAATACAGCTAAACACCAATCCCTTCAGAGACAAAAGCCCGCGCGCCATCACTCACCTCCCCCATCAAGCCATTCAAGGAAAATCCACCATGCGACAAAACACCCCTCTTTTCAAGAGCCAAATCCATGGGGCTCCCACACACAAGCGCAACAGTCCAAGTCACCCCCAAGAGCGCATACCCACACGCACACTCCAACACATGTCTTCCTCTCATCCCTCTCTTTTGCCTAGAGCAAGCAACATTTTTTAAAAACGAGAAGCAAAATTAAAATTTTTAAGGAGATGCTATGACCCATAAGCAGAAAAAAAATACGCAAACCTGCCCACTTGACCATCAAGATAAAGGAAAGCACATTGGTCATTTAAAGACGCAAGAAATCCCTGTTGAAACAAGTAATCCTTATTTTAAACCCAATCATCCAGAAAGTTCCAGCAATCCGCGCACTATCAATGCCATTGCCAATGCACAAAGCCATCCCATTGCCCTTTTATATGCGAAAGGACATCTCAGCAAAGCCCAATATAAAGCAGCAGAACGTTTTTATTTTTACTGGCGTCAAAGCCAAGCCGATCTCCACATGAGCCTTGACTACACCCGTGAAAAGGTTTCCTGTAGCCAAGGGTACACACACCCTATTGAACGTCAAATAGAAGCATCCAATCATTTAAGAACAATCAAAGTTCAACTGGGTATTCTTGGCTATTCACTGCTTGAACGCGTTATCGGCTATGGACAAGCGATAAAAGAATTAAGTTCTTCAAAACGCAAACAAAACTCTCTTGCCGATCATTTACGAGATTGTTTAGACTTGCTCGCATTTCATTGGGGATATGCAAACCATAAACATTTTGAATAATCCCCTCCTCGCCATTTTAAGCGGCCTCCCATGTTGCCCCCGCCCCCTCTAAAGCCCTTCCCACACACACGGGCTCAAGCATTGAGCAGCTCTCGCCCCCATTTCCATTACCTTGCCCCCCCACCCAAAAGGACAATACTTCACCCCCCACACACATACTTAAGATACACCCTAAACTCTTAAAAACAAAAAGCCTTCCCCCATATCAATCCTATAATCATGAGGTGCTCTTAATTCGTTTTTTATTGAAGAATATTCTCAAGATGCTTGCATGCATCATAATATTTTTAAATATAGTTTAATTAATATCGAGTCTTAAAATAAATATTCAATTGAAAAAAGTATTAAGTTTTAATGCAAAATGACAAAATTTTTTGTAAAAAGTATTTTTTATATTGCTATTTTTTCAATTCTCTGCTAATTATAATGTGGTAGGTTATTTAAGTATGATTTTTTTGTATTAGTACGGCCTTTTGAATTTATTCTTTTTTGACACGTCCTGCGAGTCAATGTTAAAATTCTCCTGCTTTTTGGTCCTCTGATTGCGACAGAGGACTTTTTTTATGACTGTACTTTTTTATAACTGTATTGTCTTAAATCACTTCCTTATGAGCTTTGTGATATTCCTCCATAAGGTTTACCCGCAAAATAGATCATTCTTTTGTCAAATTGACTTGCGTTCCATTCTTAAAGAACAAAGATTCTTAACTCAATCTGATTTACAAACAGCTTGGATACACTTCCCTCTTGGTTTGCCATTCCCTCTTGGCTTCTATTCAGGATTTTCCGCTAAACTCAAGACGCAACAGAAGCTTGCTTCATATCACCAAACCTCACATGACCGTGTTTTACGGCATAACAGAATGACTTAACTATTGGATAACTTTCTTTATCGCCCCCCCAACAGGTTGATGTATCACGACAACATATTGATTTATAATCATCATATCCCGTTATCCATATTAAAACCCGTTATCCATATAAAATTAAGAGACGCAGATATCATAGGGATTCTCTCATTTTAAATTTATTTCATGTTGCATCAATCAACACCTTGTCTTTTCCACATTACAAACATGAGAGACATATGAAATAACGCACTTCAAAGATAAAGAATCAAAATGCCTCTTATGAACACGCTCAAGAGCCAAAGGCTGTCATCATATGAGGCGCGAATAGTATAATAGTGTACTGGCTTTTCCTTATGAGAATTTAAAGAAGGACTTATCCACTTCGCAAGAGATTTCTCCATTATCAGATTTACCAATATCCCCAATCACCAATATAATTGTGATGATAAGATAACATAATGTTTTTAAACAAGTAGGTAAGTGTGCAACACAAATATATTCTATTTAGAACATTCTGTTTTACGTGAGTCGCGTAACCTCCCATTAAAAAACAAAATCCCCCATTAAAAACAAAATCCCTATGAGAAAAAATCTAAAGCGTGAGAATAAAAACATGAGACAAGTGTGATTCCATTCAGATATTGCTCTTTAACCGTCAAACCGAATAAAAATAGATCCGGAAAATATGTTAATCTTCCTACCTTAAGAGATAAACTAAGAATATAGACAACATCTCTCCTAACATTCCCCTTTTTCTAGCATCGCGTAAGAATCAAAAGTTATACAGCTTATTTTGTCATATTATAAAGCACTGTTTTTTTAAGGCGGTGTTGAAGCAGTTAAAACGATTGAAGTGTTTAGCCAACGCCATCGCCATTAGCAAAGCTAAAAAAACAAACTGTTGAAAAGCCGTGCATATCTTGTGTAAACACAAAAAAAACAAGAAAAAGGCACAAAAATATCTCAATTTTTATAAAAATACTCAGCGTCTTTTACGATTGTATTGACGAACAACCCTTATCACATAATCATCTTAAATATTGAGAATAAAGAATGAATAGCCCTCGCAAATACAGCAACCTATCAATATAAAATATAAAAACAAATCTTTTGGTTATCTCTGTTTCTTATGGAATATGCCTTTCCCTATGGATGCACTTTAGCCTCCAAAGAGTGCATTCAATCCATGGAAAGGATGCACTCCAGCCCTCAAAAGAGTGCATCCTTCCCCTCAACGGATACCGCCAAACCCTCATGAGGCAGTATCCAATCTATAAGAGGATGCACTCCAGCCCTCAAAAGAGTGCATCCTTCCCCTCAACGGATACCGCCAAACCCTCATAAAGGCAGTATCCAATCCATAAGAGGATGCACTCAACCCCTCAAAAGAGTGCATCCTTCCCCTCAACGGATACCGCCAAACCCTCAATAAAGCAGTATCCAATCTATAAGAGGATGCACTCCAGCCCTCAAAAGAGTGCATCCTTCCCCTCAACGGATACCGCCAAACCCTCATGAGGCAGTATCCAATCCATGGAAAAGATGCACTCCGCCTTCAATAGAGTGAATCCTTCCCTTCAAGGGTTTTACTCAAATTTCATCGCATCTCATTTTTATGAACCCTCATTTTTATGAATCCTTGGTCAAAGGCACAAAAAGAAGTTTGCTAGCAACTATTGTATCACCCACCTTATGGGATTCCACTTCTCTACAGAGCTTTCAAACTTTTTTACGCCTTCATAAAATCAAATCTGAAAGAATTCATTAAGGCAATTAAGGGTAAATTTTGTCAATTTGTAGGCAAAGTTTATTCTTTTTTGTGATTGTTGTATTTTTACTATAGTTATTTAAATCGTATTTATATATGATACGTATCGATATTTATTTATCGAAATAAATATAGGAGAAAAACTATGAATATCAGATATTTTTTCATAGCTGGGGCTATTACAAGTGGTTTAGCTCTCGCGATTCAAAAATCTGATCGTATAGTCAATAAACAACCCTCTCCTATTGTTGCTCCTTATACTATTGAGAAAACAAATTTACAGTTTGTTAAAAAAGTAAGGGACACATCGGATACATTGAATATACTGAGAATCAGTAATAGAAGCGCATCAGAACAAGCATCAATAAACGATATATACGAAAAAGGAAAAAGTTTATTGAATGCAATAGCTGGTTTTTTAGGATCAATTATTATATATTTCGTACAACTTGTTGCTACTAGAATATAAGATACAAAAAGTTCTTAAAGTAAGGTTATATACGTTTTGTATATATTGTAAAATTTAAATAAAAAGGCCCTTTATAAAATGGGGCCTTTTTTAGTTTAATTTTTCCTTTGTTTTAGTTTAGTTTTTATTGTGTTTTTATTTTTATTGGCCAAATATCATCTATCATCGCCTTCAAAAATGCCATTTTTACTTGTCTCACATCTCAAATGACAAAGGCTCTACCCCCTTAGCTTCCCTCCCATAGCGCTTTCGTTAATAAGGGTCCGCAATCCTCTTGTTCTTCCCAAAAATTCCTCTGTTTTCAAGAAAATGACCATGCATCTCCTATGTCATCGGATTGGCTTACAGATCTCCATGAAGCAGACTGAAAAACACAAAAATACCATAAATTTTTGTATCAATATCACCATACTGAAACGCTGTTGAGGCTTAACAAGCGCTGCTTCATTGGCGAGGACTTCTTAAAAAGACAAAAAACACCTCAAAGGAAAAAGACTTTAACACTGCTCAAAAATGCCATTTTTTGCCTTCCTCTCATCTCAAATGACAAAGGCTCTAACCCCTAGCTTCCCTCCCATAGCACTTTAGTCAATAGAGCTTCCCCTCATAGTGCTTGAATAAGCGATAATTTATGAGCATTTTCTAACAAAACAACAGAACCGTCTTAAAGAAGATAGAAAAATTTATAATTGATTTTTCTCCTCTATTCTTGAGGATCAAGCCATTTTCAGTCTATTTTTTAAAATCTTGGCTATTATTCTCGATTTTTCAAGCCCTTTATTTTGCTCTGGTAAGAAAGGTGTGAAAGCGTCTCAATCATGGCGCTTTCACATCTTTTAAATAAGGGTGCTTTTCTTCAACAGGAGAGTACAACACTAATCAATTTTTATATCCATAAATGCGATTTTACCATCTTTAATATAAGTAATATCAGGAGCATGTTTTACCCCCTCTGCTTCAAACACGAACTGTTCATCACTCACCCCTTCAAACCCTTGTTCCCTTAATTCTTGTTTTTTCTTCTCGACTATTTTTTTATGAAAATCTCGTTTTTGGTTACACGTATTAGGAGATCTCACTCTGAAAAGCTGATAGTCCATGGCTATAGACCACTTCTCAGCAACCCGTTCCAGTAGATCGTAACTGAACTTTCCTTCCCTTTTCACTTCTTGAGCGATCACCATCGCGCGTTCCAAATGGACTTTTTCAATGGTTTCATCAAAGCCAAGCTTCTCCCCTGCCGTAAAACTTTCGTCATAAGAAGCTAAAGTCTCAACATCGCCCAGCAAGGCAAGAGCAGCAAGATGCAGCAAAGCATAAGGTGCAAACTCTACGTCTCCATCCGTTGCCCAAGATAAAGAGTCTTTTTCCCAAGGGGGAATACTATATTGAGAGCGAAACATTTCAAGCAAAGAATCATCTTCCATTGTCCATTTTAAAGTTTTATCGAGAGCTTTCTTTAAAAGCTGGACGCTCACTTTTTCTTCAAAAATTTCCAATCCATTGAACACAAAATTTATAAATACTGTTGGCAAAACCCCAGAATTATGCGGATTAATCGTCTGACAAGCCGCCGCAAAAATACCGCTCATAATTAAAAGTCCGCGATCAAAAGGCGAAAACTCTTCCACTCGTTTCTCGTTATAAAGAAACTGCACTTCGCGATCTGGTAAAAAGAGGGTTGCCAAATAATCTCCCTTTCCCTCGATTTCCACCGACCATCCCAAGCTTTTTAAAAGCCCTGTTGCACTTTCTATCGTGAGAATTTCATCATCATCATAATCGGCAGAGAACTCTTTTTCCTTTAGTTGCAAACGCCTCTCCTGTACCACGGCTTCATCTTTCCAAAACTGCTGCGTTGCAAGATCATTTTCTTTAAGCACTCTTTCCAGCGCGCCTTTCACTTGGAAATTCATTTTCATCCGTTTAAAGACAGAGGTATAAAGAGCTAAAACAAGCATGATAATGATCATGCAAATAACAATAAATACCCAAAACTCGGGATCTAATAGAAATACGGCTATAGGATCACTGTTCATTTTTTCCCTCTCAGTCTTTACAAAGCCCGTGCGACAGAGAGCTTATGTGCTCTCGCACAGAGATTGCTTCTTCTAGTTTCTGAATATTTTTGTACAACTCACCCGTCACTTTGGTGCGAAGCCGTAACATAACCGGAATAAAAATAATGACACAGACCATTATAATGTCCGTTGTTTTAAGGAGAACGGCATGCACAACATATTGCCACCCTGTCAGCTGCCAATTTAATACATCTGGTATTCCTAGAATCATGTTCCAGATGACAATGACAACAGCAATAGCAAAAATAACTTTATAATCCTTTGCTGAGAGCAACACTTTCTGGAGCGAAAAAGAATGCGCTCCTTTATGCGTTTCTTGCTCTGATGTCCAATTTTGCTCCTTCATGTATTCCCCTCTCACTCTTTGAAAAGACCCGTGTGACAGAGAGCTTATTTGCTCTCACACAGAGATTGCCTCTTCTCGTTTCTGGATCTTTTTTTCCAATTTACGCATTATGATGATGCAAAACCCAAATACCACCTGGAATAAAGAAAAGTACACAGGCCGTTATGGCTTACGTCATAATAAAAATAATAATATTCCTGCTACCTTGCCACCCTCTTGCCTTCCTCACATTGCAAACAATAAAGATTTTCAAACCACGCCAATCTATAAACAATAGTCACAATTCAGCTTTTTCTTCCTAAAAATTCTCCTATTTTCAAGAAAATGACCCTGCATCCCCACTTCAATAGGATTCATTTCAAAGCTTGAATGAACAAGGTACCTAAAAATACGAAAACAACCCATATACCGCGCGCCCCTACAAGCAAAACCGTTCCTTCCTCACGTCTCAAACGATAAAGTAAGTCCCAAGCACTCACTCTAGGCTCTAAACCCCACGGGCTCTTATTCCCTTTAATCAACACTGATCCAGTATCGGCTTTTCTTCCACTCAATGCCACCCAACACTGCTCCTTTAAAGCAATGTTTACGGACAACCCATAAAGAGCACCAAACCATCTCAGAGGCAAAATGGTATAGAGAGCAATCCCTATAAAGGCTGAATCTCTCATAATTTCTTCATTATTTTTTCCCTCTCATGACTTCTCAAGCGCTGTATCCTGTTCTTTCAAGACGTTTTTCAGTTCTTTTCTTAAACAGCGATACGTTCTCACCTGCTTAAAGACACCATAATAAAGTTCCAAAATCATCATGGGAATAACAGCAACCCACACTGTCACGAACATAAGCACGAGAACAAATATCATGACAAGAATATCACCCCTTTTTTCTCTATCGCCTTTTTTATACCAATCCTTTTGATCGGTTATTTTACCCCGTTGCTGGTTTATTTCTTTCAATTTTTGAGTATTTTTTCTCAACAAAAGCCACAATGTTATGCAGAGTATCAACATAACTGGGAACAAGACCCAAACACACACTGTAATAATTTGCCAAAACGTACACAGAGAGAGAAAAAGGGGTGTATCCTGCCACCCTGTCAAGTTCTCTTTGCTGCCTAAGGATGGGAGAAAGAAAATCCTGTTCCACAACTCAATAATGAGGGAGAGGAAACAAATGACAACACGCTCTTTCTCAGAAAAAACACTTTTTTCGAAAAAATGGCGCAGTCCATTATAAAATGCTGAATTTTTCCCCTTCATTGCTCTTCCTTTTTTTATGAAAAACGCATTTCTTTATCTCATGCCCGCTTTTTTAAGAACCACGAAAAGTGCGATGCATGGCGCTTCCCTTGTTTTCAACAAAAAACCCCAACTTTCTAAAAGCGCTGTTGCTTTTCCAAATGATTAAGAGCATCCTCCTCATTACAAACCTGATAGGCCTCTTTATCCTCTTTACCTGATGATTTTCCAACCATCCCCTCTTCTTGTGTCATGAGCTTCCAAATATTACCTCTTACCCCTCACGATAGCTACACAAGCGCCTTGTCACTCTCTTTTCTTATGCGTTTTAATTCCCGTTTCACTCTACAATACGTTCTCACGCGCTTGAAAACAAAATAATAAAATTCTAAAATGAGCATGACAACACCCGCAGGAAAAAAGACGTTTAGCAGAAATATCAACCAAAAGTATACGATAAAAAAACTGCTTATTGTTTCTCTATTGTTTTTTACCGAATTATTTTGTTGATCGGTTGTGTGCCCCCGTTGCTGGATAGCCTCATCCAACTGCTGAATCTTTTTTTTCAACAAATACGTTAAGATGAGATAAAGCACCAATAAAACAGGCATCAAGGCAACAACACACACCATGATGACTTCACGCAGCACAAAAAGCGCCAAAAGAGTGCTATCCTGCGATACACTCAACGTCCACTTGGATTCTAATGGGATCAAAAGAGCTTTATAACCTATCCCAATAAGGATAGAAATAAGACAAATAATAATATGATCTTTATAAGAACGAAATGATTTTCCAAAAACAAGAGAGCACCGTTTGTTATAAAATGTGGAATTTTCCCCCTTCATTTGCTCTTCCCTTTTATGCAACTGTTTGTCCCTGACTTTATAAAGACACGAATAACCTCTCAAGCACAATTGCATCCATTATCGTCAAACAGAACACCCCAGAGAACACTCGTATCGCATATTTATGTTGCCAATACTTTTGCCAATTCAGGTGCTTGTTTTAAAGAAACATCTCTCAACACTTGCAAACCAACACGCATCACCCCCATTTCATGAACAGCCCCCATGAAGGGGATAACAATAGCGCCCCCATGAATATATCCCCCTTACTATAAACTCTATCACCACCATTATTTCAATAAAAAATGTAATCCGGCACCATTCATATACGCCCCCTGTGGCCTCTACAATAGCCTTACCCTCCCCTTGCGACAAGCCACGCCATAACTCGTTCCTCAACACGGACAACCCCCATTAGCCTAAGGCTCCTACAACAAACCCACCCCTGCCCCAAAAACAGGCATATCTAGCTTCTACGATAGTCTTTATCCCTTGAAAAGACAGAAGCATTTTTATTCTTTTCTCAATTGTTTTCCGCCCACTTAAGACATAAAAAAAGGAACTTCCATTGATTTGCAAATGATCGCGCAATAAGAACATTTGAAATGAGAAAATCTTACAACTTTCTTATTTCAATTAAAAAGGCTCAATGATCATTATAAATCAAAATATGACGATACATTCCATTTTTCATTAGAGTTCTTGCAAGCCAATAGCTCAGAATATATTCATAAAAGCGCTTCTAAGACACGAGACAGCCGCGATTCTTGAGATCAAGCATTTTAATATTAATGAAAGCACTAACATTCCCTTACAAGTTTGAGGTGTTGTTTTGTCAACAATCTTGTTAGCATGGACTGATTCTATGATGATGCGATATCATCACAATTGCTCTTTATGGACAGCATAATGATACGCGCCATTTTACTCACAATTCTTTATAAGCCTTGCGTTATAGGCTTGTGGGGAAAAGATAAAGGAGAATCCTGTTGAATATAGCAATTATTTTGGGGTCTGTGCGTCAACCTTCCTTAACAAGAACTTTAGCCAATTATTTAGCCGATTGCCTCATAAAGCGGGGTGCATCACTTCATTGGGTTGATTTGCGTGAACAGCCCTTGCCGATGACAGATCCAGATTATCATCAGCAGGTTGAGGCTAATCCAAGTGCTGCGGTTCGTAAGTTTGTAAAAACCATTGCAGCGGCTGATGGCGTTATTCTAGCAAGCCCCGTTTATCAAGGGTCTTATTCGGGTGTTTTAAAAAATGCTCTTGATAATTTGAGCTATAATGCCTTTTTAAATAAACCTGTTGGGCTTATCTCTCATGGAAGTACCGCCAAAAAATGCGCACAACCGTGTGAACATTTATTGCCGTTGGTGCGCACGCTTTATGGCTATGCACTCCAATGTCAAATCGCATCTTCCAACGAAGATTTTTCCTCAGATGATGAAGGTCGTACTTGGAAAGTTATAAGTGACGAGGTACAAACACGTTGTGAAAGACTTGCTGATGAAATGTACACATTTTTAAAGCAAAGAGGTGGGATTTAAAGCAATAAGGGAGGGGGCATGAAAAAAAAGGATGCGCACTATCGTTATTTAGTGGTAGGGGGCACAGGGATGCTTGCCCCTTTGTATCAATCACTAGAGCCGCAAGAAGTGATTATTGCTGCACGCTTTCTTTCCCATAAAGTCCAGCTTGAGGCATTGCAAAAACAGCATATGTGTGTGCCATTGGATTATGATTGTGCAGCATCAAAGGCACAATTTTTAGAAGCTGTGAAGCAATGGCATGATCTAAAATATTGCATATTATGGATTCATTCACCTGCCCATGCATTTTCTTGCGCATTAATTGAGCAGTTAGCTCTTTTGCCTAAACCACCATGTATTCTTCATATTTTTAGTTCCAACACGCATGATCAAATGATCCTCGAGTGCGCGCGCAAAAACAAAGTTGATTTTATCCCCATTCAATTAGGACAAAAAACAACGTCAAAAGGTTTACGATGGCTAACACATCAGGAGATAAGCCAACAAGTACTGGATGCCATAAAAAACCATATGAATAAACAAAACTTATGATCAATACCTCTTGCCATGCAAAGAAGCCGAGCCCCCCAATCTCTATCCATACCCAAACATCCTCTTGAATAGCCTATACTCTCTACATCATAAGCTTTGTGAACGAACAGTTCCCCTCCTTTACGCCTCTAAACAGCATCCTTATATCAACAGCTTCAGAACCAAACTTTTTTCCTCCTCACACGGGCTTATCCCCTCCCCACAACCATCACAGCCCTTAAGCAACCACATACCCTATTACAGTTTCACGTTTTTACGATTTTGCAAATTCACAGAAAACAAGCAAACTTCCGATCAACAGCCCCATTAAAGCCTATCATCAGCCTATTCATTGCCATCAACCCTTTCCCCCAACGCCCTCCATTCCCACATTCCAATTTTGACGCATTGCACAATCCAACCATCCTCCATTGGCACCTCTTCTCCCCAACCGCCCCACAACCGTCACGGCTCTTGACCAACCACACGCCCTATTACAGTTTCACGTTTTTACGATTTTGCAAATTCACAGAAAATAACAAAACTTCCGATCAACAGCCCCATTAAAGCCTATCACCAGCCTATTCATTGCCAACAGCCCTTTTCAAACAGAGATCAGCGTAAAATGAGAAAAATAATCCATGCCCTCCTCCCAAGCTGTGAAGCAATGGCATGATCTAAAACTTATGCCTCCCCCATGACACGAGCACTACATGCGCTTTTTCAGCGCTGCGTTTAATTGTTTGGTAACCTTGTAATACGATATCAAACGCTTTATAAAAGAAATATACAGTGCCACAATGGGTATTGTTAAGAAAAAATCAAAAACACCCCCCAGCAGAATGATCAAAATCACCGTCCAAAATGCCGCTATTTCGTAATGCATTTTATCCCCTTCCCTTTATAAATTAATTTGTATGGTATAAATTGATTGATTGGGTTGCTTCAGTCACTTCTTCCAACTGCTGAATCTTCTTTTTCAATCGATGGGTTAAAATTTCACGAAGGATCACAACAACAGGGATCGTTGCAAAAATACATACCGATAAAAAAAACCAGAAAAACAAGAGAATGATAATATATTCAAATCTGCTCTCATCTATCTCAGCTATCCCTTTAGAGCAAATCACATAGACATAAGCTTTGAAAAACATAATGATGAAAGAGAGGCATGCGTGGAGGATATAATCTTTGCGTGAAAAAGCGAGCCATTTTTTTAACGAATAGGAACTTATCTGTGTTTCTAGTGCTAAGTTTTGCGGCACTCTCTCTTTTTCTTTTCCGCTTTTTTCAAAGAAACAAAAACGCTGTGGGTGTTCTTTCATCAAACGTCTTTGTTTTTTCACTCTGTAATAGAGCCTCAAACGCTTGATTAAAGAATAATAAGGCGCCACAATAATCATATTCACGAAAATGGCAAAAACTGTAACTGCATTTAGAAGAAAATATCCAAACGGCAGAAACAAAATAAAAAGCGCGATCTCACCCCTCATGCGTATAGTCTCATTGATTAATCTCTTGCTGCTTTATTTTTTCTTTTAGTTTTTTCTTTATTTTTTCCAATCTGCGCTCTTTAAAACGATAAAGCCCCCAAATGATCGGAAGAGGAGTGAGAAGACAAAACCAAATCAACACTGGTAAGAGAAAAATAAGATAACCAATTCCTTCCCATTTTATCCATTGCAACGGCTGTACCAGAGATTTTGCACCAGCAGGAACTTCTAAAGCCATCATGATAAGACATGTGCAAAACATAGTGAAAAAGCGGCGCCCTATTATTTCACAGCTCCTCACCCCTTTACGCCTTTCCACTGAAGACACCATAAATTTTTTGAATGAAAAGAAAGACACTTCAAATGTTGCTTTTTTCTCCTGCATTGTTCCCCTCTGCTTTTACACTTCGCGCTTTTTACGCATTATTTTTAGGTTTAAGCTCTTTTTAATTTATCTAAACTCTTTATTTTTCTCAATAAATTTTTTCATCAATCCTAATTTCTACATCCATATATTCTAACTCCCCATCCTTTATGTAAAGAATATGAGGACGATAGTTTTTTCCATCAACCTCACAAATTGCGTCCTTTTCGTAAACAAAATATCCCTGTTGCCTTAATTCTTGTCTTTTTTCCTCGATCAAATTTTCATAAGAATCTCTTCTTCTATTGCACAAATTGGGATCTGTAGCTCTAAAACATTCATAGCTTTCTACCTCCATGGAAAAATCCTTTGCCGCCTGTTGAAGCAAATCGTAACTGGGTTGCTTTGTCTTTTCTACCGCCTGAGCAATCACCATCGCGCGTTCCAGATGCTCTTCTTCGATGCTTGTTTCAAAGCCCAGCTTCTCACCTTCCATAAAGCTTTTGTGATAAGAGTGTAAAGTTTCAACATCGCCCATCAAAGCCAGAGCCGCAAGATAACGCAGGGAATAAGAAGCCAACCGAGGGACCACCGTTTTGTTTTCCCAAGGCAGGATTCTATATTGAGAGTGAAGCATCTTGCCAAGATCAACCTCAGTCATTGCCTCATCTAAAGCCTTCTCGAGTGCACGACGTAAACATCCAACGCTTACCTTTTCTTCAAAAATTTCCACCCCCTTCACATCAAAACTCAATTCAAGAGCAATCAAGCCTCCAGAATTATAAGGGTCTATCGTTTGGCAAGCCGCCGCATGGATACCAGAAACCACCGCAATTGCACAATCAAATCGCGGATACCCCTTCTCAGCATTATAAAGAAACTGCACTTCACGATCTGGTAAATAATAGGTGGCCAAATGATCTCCTTTTCCTTCAATTTCCACCTTCCACCCCAAACTCTTTAAAAGCGCCGTTGCACTTTCCATCGTTAAGATTTCTTCATCAGAAAGAGAAAACTCTTTTTCCTCAGATAACGGCTTAATCATCGGCGTTTCTCCACTAGACGGCTCAAAAGCGACAGGTTGTTCAAGCACGCGGCTTAATTCTTTTGTCACTTGGCAATACAGTCTCACCCGCTTGAAAGTAGAGTAATACAATGCCCAAATAAACATCACGACCACGGCAGAAAGCAGCGTGAAAAGCGTCAAGCCCACACCCCACGAGAGTACAACAATAATATCCATCATTTTAATATCTATCATTTTCTCCGCCCCTTCATGCGCTGTTTTGTTGAGAAGCGGTTTTTCTCCGCTTCCAGATTGCTTGCTCCAACATATCGATCTTTTCTTTCAACATAACCGTGAAAATGATACGAACCACAAAGGCAACAGGGATGAACAAAAAAATAAACCATGATATAAGCCACATGATTAACAAGAGAGCTGCCACGACATCCCCTTCCCACTCCGCCAACTTCCACCCAAGCAACATGGGTACGAAGCGAAGAGCCGTTCTTAAAGCTGCCACAATGAAAGCAATACAAAAGATGACTTTATAATTTTTGCGTGTCAGAAACGCTTCTTCAAGCGCAAAAGTCCGTGGTTCTTTATCCAATGGTGAATTTTTTCCATTGCCCCTCATTTTTTACCCCTCATTTGTCTCAATTTCTAAGCCATTTTCATGAACCGAAGCTTTCGTCCTCACAATGAATGAGGATTCAATCAATATCAAGCGCTTGTATCCCTCATCTTTTATAAAGACAATATCAAGGGTGCATTTTTTCCATCACCTTCAAACATCGTACGAATAGAAACTCTCCTACAATGCATGAGAATATATAAAGACCAGTATTCATTTTCTGCCCGCCCTTCACACGCTGTTTTGTTGGTAAGCCGTTTTTCTTCGCTTCCAGAGTGCTTGATCCAACTGCTCGATCTTTTTTTTCAACAAACGTGTAAAAATGATACGAACCACAAAGGCAACAGGAATGAGTACAAAAAGAAGCGCTGATATAAAAACCAATATTAATGTTAAAATGAACAGGATATAATTCCACCACCCTGTCAAATCCCACTTAAAAAACATAAAGAATGCCATTATAAAAGCTGACACAATGAAAGCAATACAAAAGATGACTTTATAATTTTTGCTTGTCAGAAACGCTTCTTCCAGCGAAAAAGACCGTGGTTCTTCATCCAATGATGCATTTTTTCCATTGCCCCTCATTTTTTACCCCTCATTTGTCTCAATTTCTAAGCCATTTTCATGAACCGAAGCTTTCGTCCTCACAATGGATGAGGGTTCAATCAATATCAAGCGCATCCCTCATCTTTTATAAAGACAATATCAGCGGTGCATTTTTTCCATCACCTTCAAACATTGCACGAAGAGAAGTGCTCCTACAACACATGAGAATATATAAAGACCTGTATTCATTTTCTGCCCGCCCTTCACGCGCGGTTTTGTTGATAATTGTTTTTTCTTCGCTGCCAAATTACTTGATCCAATTTATCGAGCTTTTTTTTCAACAAACGCGTAAAGATGATACGGACCACAAAGGCAACAGGAATGAATACAAAAATTAAATCTAATATAACCTGCACGATGCAAAAGAGAACTGTTATGACATCCCCTTCCCACCCCGCCAACTTCCACTCAAGCCACATGAGTAAGAAGAGAAGAGCCGTTCTTAAAGCTGACACAATGAAAGCAATACAAAAGATGACTTTATAATTTTTGCTTGTCAGAAACGTTTCTTCCAGCGAAAAAGACCGTGGTTCTTCATCCAATGGTGCATTTTTTCCATTGCCCCTCATTTTTACCCCTCATTTGTTTCAATTTCTAAGCCATTTTCATGAACTGAAGCTTTCGTCCTCACAATGGATGAGGGTTCAATCAATATCACGCGCTTGTATCCCTCATTTTTTATAAAGACAATATCAGCGGTGCATTTTTTTCCATCACCTTCAAACATCATGTTTTCATCACTCACAGTGTACCCCCTATTGTCTTAAGGCTTCTCTTTTCTCCTCGATCAAATTTTCATAAAAATATCTTCTTCTATTGCACAAATTTGGGTCTATGGTTCTAAAATTCTAAGTGCTCTTTTTATTTTCAGGAAGATAAGCTGCTTTCCAAAGAAGAAGCAAACGAGTGCAAGAAAATCGTAACGAAGTTGCTTTGTCTTTATGACGATTTGAATCATCTAGCAAAACCGGCCCAAATAGATTTTTTCGATATTTTTTTTCAAAGCCCAAACTTTCATCTTCCATAAAGTTTTTATGAGAAAGCTGCCAAATGTTAACATCAGCCCTCAATACCAAAGCCCCAAGGTAGTGTAGCAAAGAAGAGTCCACTTGAGAGATAGAACAATTTCCTTTTCCCAAGGAAGGGTGTTCTATTGAAAGCCAAGCACGCGGACAAGATCAACCTCATTCATTGCCCTCATCGAAAACTTCCTCAAGTACACAGCATAAATGCCTTACGCTTACCTCTTCCTCAAAAAAATTCCAATCCCTTTGCCTTAAAATCTACCCCTTTGCCTCAAAGCTTCGTTGTCAATCTGGCAAAGCCCTAAAATGATAAGGATTAATTATTTGGCAAGCCGCCGCATGGATACCAGCGCCTCTCACAATTCCATAACCAAATTGCACAAAACCTTTTTCATCCAGAGAGAGAAACTGTCCTTCACGGTCTCGTAAATAAATAGATGTCCCTCTTTTCTTTCAATTTTCTCCCTCCACCCCAAGCTCTTTAAAAGCACTGTTACACTTTCTATGGAGCAAAACGTGTGCTTTTGGCTCACCTTCTCGATGCGTCTTGCCTCTCCACCTGCAAAAAATGGGCTTTTCTTCCCCAAACACCAGAATATCTTTTGCTTTAAGTATAGATTTTTCGCTCTCAATATCGCTTGGTAAAACACATTTTTATGCTTGATAAAAAGAAAATAAATTACAAGATTTTCTCTCTTTAAGAGAACAGAAACAGCAAGTAAAGTCCAAGAGCAGCCCCTCTTCATTTTCCCCCCAGCACTCAAGCAAGAGCCTCAATTTTTCTCAAAAACACGACACAAATATAAAAAGGCATAAAACGAGAAGTGTCCCCCATGCTCCTTAATGAACAAGTCAAAAGCAAGGCTCAACGAAAGCCTCTCTTCACTTTTTCCCCTCGCTCATTTTCCCCTCACTCACATCATATAATATGACGGGAGCTCCTTTCTGCTCAACCTCTTCTTCTAATTGCCGTATCATTTTGTTCAACTGACGGGTCACGATAAAACGCATAATAAAAACAATCGGTAAGAATAAAAAAGTACAGGCAAGCATCCATGCCAGTGGCTCGAATACGACAAGAGAAACAAAGTCCTGCCCTCTCCATATCTTAACGACAACAGTTATAACTATTGGAGCAGTCGCCATGACCGTAGAAAGATAGAATATTTTTTTATAGTCTTGCCAAACAAGAGAAAGCTGCTTTTTATCAAACATTCTGCTGCTTTTTATTTTGGGGAGTTCTGTTTTAAGGCGATATCGCGTTCATTAAGCACGCATTTCAGTTCCTTTTTCACGCGACAATAAAGCCTCGCACGCTTGATAAACAGGTAATAAATGACAACGATTGGCACCCATATTAAAACACCTAAGAGCGTAAAGAACAGGAAAGAAATGGCTATTAATGTTATAAGACTACTCGTCATTTTGTCCCCCTACCACATTCTGCATACGGATTGCCTGATCACGTTGTTGTATCGCTTCTTCCAATTGTGGAAGTATTTTGTTCAATTTTCTCGTTAATTTTATACACATGATCCCAATGATCGGAGAAAAGAGAAGAACCCCTAACCATAGAAGGCCATAAATAATGCGACCTATTGAAAACCGCGGTACTATAAAACTGACCATACTATCCTTCCACCATACCAAATGTACGATAGAGAAAGCAAATTGCAAAACGGTAAAGAGGATAAAAATAAAAAGAATTATTTTACATTCTTTTGAATAAAGAGGCAGAGATTCTTTAAAGTTAAGAAAGCGTATTTTCGCATCAAGTGTCTTATGCGCGAGATTGTGTCTTTTCATTTCTCCCAGATCGTTGCGCAACTGTTGTATGGCTTGCTTTTGTTGCGTCGTACTCTTTTTCACGTCTTGAGCGAGTTTAAAAGACAACTTCATATGCTTGATCAACAGGTAAGGAAGCCTGATCATAACCATAAACATTAAAATGGCAATAATGATGCCCCCTAAAAAAGCCAAATGTTGTAGTATTATAATGCTCACTTTTTTCCCCTATCACATTGATGTGAAATTATCATTTTCATTCTCTTCTCAAACAAATGTTTCTAATCTCTTTGCTGTTTTTTTCACGCCATAATGAAGGAAACTATGGAGAATTAAAATAACAGGCAAAGTGATAGCACTACAGACCAAAATAAACAAAAACGGCAGCGCAATAATCAATAACAAAAAAAACAACGGATCATTGTGTGAAACAGTCGCATATCGTGCAATAAAGGACAAAAAAAGCGTAGCCCATATAAAAAGCGCAACTGTAATGAAAGCCATCCAAGAGATTATTTTATAGTCCTTTTTTGAGAGAAGCAAAGATTCTTGAAAAGAAAAGGCACTGAACTGTGTTGCAAGAACTGTATTCTGTCCTCTACCCTCTGCCTGATTATGCCTCAAATTCTGCGCTGTACCCTTTTTTAATTTCCTTCGCATCTTACATAACAGTACTGCCCGTTTTATCAAAGAATAATAAATGGACAAGATGATCTTCACGGTAGAAAAGAGTATCATGCTCCACGCAGAATAAATAACGATAACTATCCCTAAGGAGATCAATAATGTAGTTATTAAAAGAGGCATTATAGAAGTGATCACTTTTCCCCCCTATCATATTTTGTTGAGAGATTGGTTGTCTAGCTGTTGCTGCTCTGGCAATGTTTCCCACAGCTTCATCATTTCCTTCGCATCCCGTTTAGAAATGGCGTTAAAAATAGAAAAGAGCGGAAACAACACGAAAAGGACGCCAAAAATTATTTGCGGTAAGAGACATAAAAAAGCCCAAACACCATTCCACCCGAAGTTACGAAGAAATTCGATCGCAGGAATCTGTATAAAACTCTGACTCATTTCTTGAAAATCTTCTTGTTTCATTTTTCCCAGTGCTTGGAGCTGTTCTTTGGACATAATGTGAAAAAACTCCAAAGGATTCATATAGGCAGACGCGGAAAAAAGCACAAACAAGAGGATAGCCAAACAACAAATGATGATATAATCGCCTGTTGAAAGCATCATCCATTTTTTGAAAGTTGCCGATTGATCCAACACTGGCTGCGATACAAAAGCCTTATCTCCCTTATGGGCAGATTGGTGTTGTGATTTATCTTCGATCATACGGATACTCCCCCACTTCTAAAATTCCCACTCTTCAATATTTGATAGCACGCCACCAGCGCGGTAAATTCGCTTAGCACCCTTCTCAGAGTAAAGCAAGCACTATAATCCCCTCTAAATATTTTATTCACTTAGGCCCTATACGCGCATACATGACGCGCTTACAAGCCCAAACACCCCTTTTCCTCTCTTTATCGATCACATAAACCCTAAAAGACACCGTTTTACAAAAAATCCAACAAATATCTAATCTAAAAAACATCCCATGTGGGAAACTGACATACCCACCATAAACGACAGTGTTTTCACCGCTTAAATGAAGCCGAGTATATATAAAGCAAAGGATGATGATATTCCTTGCTCATCTCAAAGAATGAAGATTTTAAAACCCACCTCAGTTTGTCAACAATCCCATTGCTCTTAAGTGCACTCCGCCTGCTGAGCACTTATGGGTTCCACTTGCATAAAGCGCTCTACGAACAACTTCTCCCTTAACAAAAGTCCTTCCTTAACATTGGCACCTAATTTTTAACACTTAATGCGTCAAACATTGTAATGCCTCATAAGCTTTCCTATCCCTGCCCAAAATGACAGTATTTTATGGCATAACAAGATAAAAAACATTTTCACAAGCACTTTGTATCTTGATAATCAACACATCCCAAATGCTGTAAGATTCTCTCATTTCAAATCTATCCCCTGTTGAATTAATCAAAATTATTTGCTTGTACGTAAAAAGTGGGAGAGCCATGCGCAGTGAAATTGTATAATGAAAATGCCTCTTACAAACCGTCTCAAGTGCCAAGAGCTTGTAATACATATTGGGAATTGGCAAAATATGCGATGATACCAGCTTACGCTTTTATGAATCCTAAAAATGATGATCCTTAATAAAGTTATATTATCATGAAAGCTTTACCATGATACCCTTCTTGAGCCAGCGTCGTGAAATGGGCTCGAGCACATGTAAGAGATGTCTCTTAAAAACAAGCGCGTGAATATGCCGCAATAAGTATATTCCGTTTGAGGCGTTGTGTATGACGTAAGAGATGTGCCCCCAGAATGTGAGAAACAAGAACACGATAAACAAAAGCGTGAAGCAATAAGCACGCCCAACAGACCAAACAACCGATTATCTAAAATGCGCCCACAGCAGCTTTGAAATTTTTCAATTCTCATTTTAAAATTTCTTGATTCAAAAAGCCCCTATTTTAAAATTAAAAAAGAAATGTCTTACACCTCATAGCCCCCACCTTTATAAAAGCATCTCTTAATAAACGCCTCTTTTATCAAGCTACCTGCCGCTTATAAAGCTTCTTTGGATATTGTATCCCGTCATTTAACCATTTAAGTGACCACCTCCCTTTTTTATGAAATCCATTAAAACAGCAAAAACAAAAATATCCTCCATAAAAGATGATCCTAAATTGCTTGACCCTCCACAGTTTATTTTGTTATTTTGAACTAATGAACCATATTTTATTTGAAAATATAAGGATCTTATGCTATTATAAGCACATTGAAAAGTTTGTTTTTTTAAGCTCTGTGTCGTTCAAAAAAAGATAAAATCCTCTATAAAGGATAAAGATATATTTTGCAGCTTAATCTACATCAGACATCTTGGTACAGCGCCCAATAAGAAAACCCCAATATACCTCCCAATAGCAAAGCTCAACGGATGATAAAAATCCACGGATAATAAAAACAATGACTTTTCAAAGGTAAAACTGAAAAGTTTCCACGAAGCGCTCATGAGAAAGAAAGCAAATAATCCTACCAGAAAAGACTTCCTATTAGAAAGATAACGACATACCCATAAAACATCATTCTTGTTTATTTATTCACATGTGACAAAAGTTTCTTTTCAACTGTTCCAGAAAGGTTAAGAAATCTTTAGAAAGCAAATAACCCGCTATCAATAAAAAATAAGCATGATAGGGGCGGAAAATAAGACTGATAGGGATAAGATAAAAAAGGTAAGAAACACTTTAAAGATGATTTTTTCACCCCACACCGTTGCTTTTCTTTGCATTTAAAACGCCTTTAGTATCGTTTGTTTTTTGATCTGCAACGGCTAATATTTCCCAGTATTTGCTCACTCCCCCAGTATTTTCCTCCTTTTAAGTATTTTCCCCCTCTTAAGTATTTGCTCCCCCCCAATATTTGCGCCAAGTGCTTTTTACATCACTGTCCCCCATCAACAGACAGTTTCTTTTTCATTCAAATGGTTAAGTTCATGAAAATACGTAAAAAACGCAGTAGATCGAAAATAACAGGAAAGCGAGAGCCCAATAGCTGTATTTCACGTGCCCAAAATTCCAGCGAATCTGCGCTTCAATCTGCGATTGAAATGCGTGCAAAACACTTTGGTTTAAGCTTCGAAGAAGCGAAAAATCCGCTTGTCGGAACCTATATTGGGCGTCTTTGTTTGCTTGGCTATAAAGAGGCTTCATCAGGCATCAGTAAAGAGCAATATGACACGGCGCAACAATACTTGCAAATTAGAAACGACTATTTATGTGCAAAAGGTTTACCAAACGGTTATTATGATGGTTTTACGCACAGCGCATCAGATGAGAAAGCAAAAAAGCAATGGGTCCAAAGAGCAACGGAACACTATGAAGATATGCAAGAAGCGATTAAAGAAGCACAATATCTACATCGTCAACACAACTTTCATGCGGCATTACACTATCTTGTTTTAGAAGATCAACCGCTGCCTAATCTTGTTGGTTCGTTGCGTATTATTCTTGATGCCCTTTATAAACATTTTGACAGTTCTACCCAAAAGAGCCTTGGCTAAAACACCCATCATTTCCTCCCCCTCACAGGATAAAGATTCTCCCCCTCCTTTATAACATGCCTCTTTATAACCAGCGCCTTTGTAAAGCCCCCCTTTGGCAAGTGACACTTGAGATCCACTGAGCATGCCCTTTCATAAAATTTCATGGGTTAACAAGCTTAAAGCGCACAACAAACAAGCTTAAAAATATCCACCACGCCCTTTAAAAAAATACTTCAACTGTCAAAGAGACTTAACCTTATATCTACCCATGCCTCACTTATCCATGCCTCAAAGGACAATATTTCACGGCATATTCACGGCATGGGCAGAATAAATATTGCCCCCTCTTTAAAACAGCAACATTCTCCCCTCTACCCCCCATTGTAACAAACCACCCTCATCATACGCTTCCCCCAATATCGCGACATCCTTAGCTCTTCAGATAATTCATTATCGTCATTTTACGTCTTTTCTTGTACAATTCTATATGGCTCTTCTGATCTTATGACGGACAAGAGCTATGGCTTTTATTTCAGCATAATCTGGGTTTCTCATTCAAGATAAATAACGATAAAATATCCACTATAAATAAATAGCTTATCATTAAAACAACCCGTTGATTTTTGACACAATTAAAAGCATCATCCCTTAAACGAAAGAAAAAGCCCCTACCAACAATCTCCTCCCTCATCAACAACTGCACCGATAACCCTCCCCCCATCACATCACCACTAATACGACAGCCAGCATAGCCCCAATTCACCCGCACAAATCGCCAACACCTAAAGCTTTGCCCCGCAAACACCATCCAGCCACCGCCTTCCCAATTTCATCAATAAAATACCACGGATTTCAAAACCACAATTCTCCCTTCATCTTGTCCCCTCCTTTCTCAAAGGAGAAAATGTTTTTTGCCACATCAAAAACTTTTCCATTAAAACAAGATATTTTGCTGCATAGCCAATGAATGAGCTTTTTTCTGTAGATTTTTCCCGCGATAAAGGAGGAAAAATTATCGTTTTGCGGTTGACAGAATATGAAAAATCGTATTTAATGGTAGATGCGGTAAGGGGTTTTCTGCGTCCAGATTTCATCATAAAATTTTCGCATTATTATAGACTGTTATAAAACAGTGTGTCTTGCGACAATGTTTAAAACTTTACGGTTTGAAGGTATCTTTCGTCTTTTTCTGACTGTTTTCTTTTGCATCACCCAATTTGCATCACCAACAACTCTATAATTTTGAGATTTTCAAAACAAGCCGTATTCACGGGCTCCCAATAGAACGCCCTAATAATCCCCCATAAAATACCAATATCATACATCACAGCAATGATGAGCAATACACGCATAAAAATATGAAAACGGCATCATTATGCTCTCATCGCCTCACCTTTCAAGATGCAAAGGCTTGTTTTTCAAAACATTGTTTAGCCAGAATTGAAGAAGATAATATCACCTATCGATCATCAACATAGAGGCTAAGATTATGAAGCCACAAGATTCTCCCCCACCTCATTCCTCACAAACACCAGAAGGAGCAAGCGCACCTGAAGGAGCGCATGCAAATGCATCATTAGACACTCTTACTGCACATTTAGAACGGCTTAACATTGAAAAAATAAAAAACACCCCTTTCAACCGTGCCGAGTTAAAAGATATTGTTGCTGGTTTAGAACAGCATAATGCCGATGGCAGTTGGATCAAAAATTATTATGATATTTTAGATCTTTACATGATGCCAGCCTTGGTCGATCAAGCAAATCGTAAATATCCAGAGATGAATCTCAAACTTACAAGCCCCCCTGACGGCTTTGCCCTTGCACTCAAAGACACTTTCGAGCGCGGTATAACATCTTCCAGATTTATTGTTAACGCACAAGATAGGGGAATTCATTTTGCGGTTGTCGATCATCAAACCATTGATAATAAAACATCTTTGGTCTTTTTTGAACCGACCTTACTGCGTGACACGCTTCCCGCATTACTTGCATTAAGGACGCGACAATCCATTGAACATCACCAATTTCCGAATATTCATTTTGCCATGGTAGAAATGGATATTCAACGAAGCTCCTCTGAATGTGGGATGTTCAGCTTAAGCCTTGCCAAAAAGCTTTATCTCGAAGCTCAAAAATTAGAAAGACTACACAAAGATAATATTAAGGGTGTGTTATGTGAACCAGACACGCCTTTACCTGCTGAAAAATTAGATCCATATCTTCCAGCTCGTTTATACAAACACGTGCAAGGCAGAAGACGTCTTAAGGAGTATTTAACAGCCAATCCAGAAGCAGCACATGAAAAAGTAAACAAA
>NZ_JBHIMJ010000005.1:0-69936 GCF_042194035.1 Bartonella sp. OC16QHHD
AGAGGGACGCCCTGAAATCATGGCGGATCAACCTCTCATCCTTCAAGGGTTTCGTGGGCAAATCAATGGACCATGGAAAGCTTCCACTGTCACCCACTGCTATGAAAAACAAAGCGGATACACAACAGAAATCACACTCGAGGCACCAAACAAGGGAAAAGAAAGCAATGAGAACACTGAACATGCTAAAAACAGAAAATCCAAGAGATAATTTTGCTTCTTCTTTTCGTCAACTTCCCCATAATATTGAAGCAGAGCAGGCATTGCTTGGAGCAATCCTGATTAATAATAATGCACTCGATCGCGTTTCAGACTTTCTCAAAGCAGAACATTTTTTTGAAACGCTACACCAAAAGATCTTTGAGATTGTCTTACAAATTATTCAAAAGGGTCATCTTGCAAACCCCATTACAATCAAGCCCTATATCCAAATGGAAGAAAAAGTTGGAGATATTACTGTATACCAGTATGTTGTTCGCTTAGCCACAGAGGCAGTCACTATTATTAACGCTGAAGATTATGGACGCGTCATTTACGATCTATTTATCCGCCGGTCTTTGATTAATCTTGGCAATGAAGTTGCCAATACAGCCTTTGATGCGCCTGTCGAACTTACACCTTCCCAACAAATTGAAACGATTGAAAATCAGTTATTTGAGCTCGCCGAAAAAGGAAAATATGGGGGTGGGTTTGAAAACTTTGATACAGCCATTGCAAAAGCACTTAACATGGCAAGCGCTGCAAAAAAGCGTTCCTCACAGCTCTCAGGGATAGCTACCCATATCAAAACCCTTGATGAAAAAATGGGGGGGGGCTACAGCCATCCGATTTGATTATCATAGCTGGACGCCCTGGAATGGGGAAAACCTCTCTGGCTACCAATATTGCTTTTAATATTGCCAATGCTTGCAAGCGTCATGATAACAGCCAAGAAAATGAAGGGGGCGTTGTAGGTTTCTTTTCACTTGAGATGTCAACTGAACAGCTTGCAACTCGTATTATCTCAGAGCAAATAAAGGTTTCTTCTTCTGATATGCGCCGTGGTAATATCTCAGAGGAGCAATTTACCAACATCATTTACGCAATGCGTTCCTTACAAACAATCCCTCTTTATATTGATCAAACAGGTGGTGTGTCTATTGCACAATTGGCCGCCCGTGCAAGGCGTCTTAAACGACAACATGGTCTAGATGTCTTGATTATCGATTATATCCAACTCATGACAAGCGGTTCAAAGCGTTCATTAGAAAATCGCGTTCAAGAAATTACAGCCATTACCACCGGATTAAAAGCACTTGCAAAAGAACTCAATATTCCCATCATTGCTCTGTCACAACTTTCGCGTCAAGTTGAAAACCGAACCGATAAACGTCCACAACTCTCCGACTTACGTGAATCTGGTTCAATCGAGCAAGATGCCGACATTGTTCTGTTCGTTTATCGTGAAGAATATTATCTCAAAAATGAAGAACCCAAAGAAGGCACTGCTGAGTATAACAAATGGCAAGAGGCAATGGAGCAAGCCAAGGGTAAAGCCGAGGTTATTATAGCAAAGCAACGCCATGGTCCGACAGGAATCGTCCCCCTTGCATTTCAATCCGACTTTACATGCTTTAGTGATTTGGAAAAATAGGAGCAGAAAAATGCGTTAAAGAGAGCTTTAAATACCCTTTGAAAGGTCTTTGAAGATCCTTTAAAACTCTTTGAGAAAAAATAAATTGGTACAAAACCTAGTGTCAAAATATACAAAACCTGCTGGCAAGCTACAATTATACAAAACCCGCTGGCAAGCTACAGCTACATACAAATACAACTGGCTGGGGAACTTGGATTCGAACCAAGATTGACGGAGTCAGAGTCCGCTGTTCTACCATTAAACTATTCCCCAATAAGCCAATTTTACCATTTCTAGCAGATTCTATAGTGTAGGCAAGTGCAAAAAATCTTTAGATTATCGATAATAAAGAGCGATAGGGATATCATTATAATCCCAGTAGGGGCGTCCTCGATATTTTAGCATATAGCAATAAGCGAGTAAAAATATATAAATAGAGCACACCGCGAACGGAGGTATCATAAACTCTTTTTGGAATATTCCCTAATATAGGTGTATCATGTCAGGCAGTTACTACTAAATCATGGAGAATTTATGAGTAATATCCCTACTTATCCTGTTACCCCAAACCTACAGTTGGTATACGTCTCAAACATAGAGTATTCTACGGCTTTTTACAAATTCATCTTCATGAAAGAACCTGTGTTTACCTCGCCACGCTATGTTGCATTTGCTTCTTCGGGGGATGCTCTCTTTGCTCTCTGGTCTGGGGGCGATAAGCCTGAGGAAAATGTGCCTCGTTTTTCAGAAATCGGCATTATGTTGCCTACTGGAGAGGACGTAGATAAGCTCTATGCGGAATGGAAAGAGCAAACCACTGTTGAGATAAATGTTTTGAAGGAACCGTATACTGATGTATTTGGACGTACCTTCCTAATCAAAGATCCAGACGGAGATATTATTCGTGTTTGTCCACTGGATTAAAAAGCTTGAGATCTGATCTTTAATTGTCTGAATTATAATACCTGAATTATAATAATTGTCTGTTTCCAAAACCTATAAGCTATGCAAGCTAAGAGGCTTACTTACGACGCGTGGCTTATCCGTTCGGTGCTGTTCCACTATATTCAGCCCCACAACCTGCCTGTTTCCACAGGCGGTCTAATTGGCTTGGACATCAGTCGGCGTTATTGCATGGCCAGCGATCAGTACTTGTAAAATCATAGAAGCTATCCCTTATCGCCTTATGTGGAGTCTTTTGTTGGAATGGGAGGAATATTTTTTACAAGGAAATTGATATCTTTATGAAGTTAAAAAGGTTTTGTACATAAAAACTAATAAAATCAATATATTAAGTGCAGTTATTTTGTATGAATCCACTTAAGAATCCCTACTTTTATGCATGTTTGAATTGATCATTTTTTATATAAGATTGCCATGGATGTATAGACTATAAAAAGCAAATCATGATGCAAATACTATAACGCATAGGTGCATTCAAATGAAATGAAAAGCGGTTATCATTCATAACAGGTCATAAATTTTATGATACGTTTTTATCACAGCACAAATCACATTGTTTTAAATTTCAGTCGTTTGGAATTATCGATAACATAAATTGCATACGTTTAAGAATGGATGTGTTTTGCTCTTTATTTGAGTGTAACCTTAAAAGGAATAATCGTTTGAAACTATCATAAGCTTATAGATTTAGTTCATAAAGATTGCATAAAAGGATTTAAAGACAAGATCATTTTTAAAAACACTTACTAAAAAGTAGTAAATGATAGGCAGGCATTATATAGATACTATCATCACAATATAGAATGAAAATCACAATGTTATGTCTTATGAAATTGAAAGCATTTCAATGATATAACGCAAGCAAGCGAGAAAAAAACGTTTTAAAAGTTACATTAAAAATACGAAACCAAATGAGCTCCCCCCAAATTTGGGGGGCACCTATTGAAAAAAGATGAGGCAGCAAAATTCAAAACCATTGTAACATCTAAGGTATGGGATTTTATTCAATTTTGAGTCAAAAGCTATAATGTTTAAAGATGGCTATTCTAAAGATAACGCCTCCAAAATTGGATTGGTTAATTTTGCCAACTCAAATTTGAGCTGGTTAATTTGCAAAGAAGTTACATTTGAGTGCAAAATGAAAAGATACTTATGAAAGCCTTATTGAGAAAACATTCATTTAAGATGCATTTTCTTTTGATTGGATTGATAAAGTTACCAAGCGTTTATAGATTCTATAATGCTAATGAATGATATCAAAATCATAGCTATCATTTACGTTTCTTTTGATAAGTTTTCATATTTCTAAATAGAGCACTTGCAATATGATACGTTTTGTATATATGAATTTATTACTCCATTGTGGATGATTCATTTGAATCTTATAATCAATATCTGAAAGCCGCGTCATATCATTTGGCTCGGCTTTCTTTTTTGAATTCTCTCTTTAGATAGGTTTATAGCTATTAGATAAGGCTTTCCCATAAACAGAGCCAGATATACGTGTATTACTATGGAAAGGATTTATTTGCGAGAGGATTACCAGACAATGTTTGCTTTGCTTGCGCAAGAGAAAAATTCTTCTCTCTCAATGATGTGTCTCAGATCCGAAAAATCTTTAGCCAATTTAAGATAAAAGAGGTTGGCACATCTTATACATGTGGTTCAAAGAATCCGCACCGGCTCAAGAGCTTATCATCTCAAATTGCAATTTTTAGAGGAAGAGAAAATATGCATTAAAGGGATTTTAAATGACCCTTGAAAGTTTTGCAGATCCTTTGAAAAAATAAATTGATGCAAAACCTGCTTTCAAATTATACAAAACCCGATGACAAGCTACAATCATTAAATACTGGCTGGGGAACTTGGATTCGAACCAAGATTGACGAAGTCAAAGTCCGCTGTTCTACCATTAAACTATTCCCCAACAAGCTAATTTTACTATCCCTAGCAGATTCTATAGTGCATGCAAGCGCAAAAAATCTTTATGATTATCGATAATAAAGAGCGATAGGGATGTCATTAATTGTTTTGATTTGAATATCGACATCATAAATGTCTTTAAGAATTTTTGGTTGCATAATTTCTTTTGGAGTCCCACAATAGGCCGCTTTCCCATTTTTCAATGCAACAATCATATCTGAGTAAGATGAGGCAAAATTAATATCGTGCATAACAATAAGAATGGTTTTTTTCAGTTCATCAGCTGTGCGGCGTAATTGCTTCATCATAGAAACCGCATGTTTCATATCCAGATTGTTTAATGGTTCATCTAAGAGAAGATAATCAGTGTCTTGGCAGATAACCATTGCTATAAAAGCGCGTTGACGCTGACCGCCAGAAAGCTCATCTAAAAAACGGTCTTTTAAATCTTGTAAGCCGAGATAGCGTAGTGCACTGTCGATAAATTGTTTATCTTCATGTGTATACCAGCCTTTTGAATAAGGATAGCGTCCGAAACTCACTAAATCGTACACGGTTAAGCGAAAAGACAAAGGATTTTCTTGACGCAGAATTGAGAGTTTTTGAGCCAAAATATCGAGGGGCATTTTATCAATATCAAAGCCGTCGATATGAATTGTCCCATTATGGTGTGGCAAAAGACGTCTTATCAGCATTAAAAGAGTGGACTTTCCGGAACCATTGGGCCCAATGAGAGAAATAATCCCCCCTTTTGGAAGATGAAGGCATAAATTATCGATAATCAATCGTGCTCCGTAAGCTTTGGAAAGATGATTGATCTCAATCATTTTAGTTTTCCCTTCATCAGTAACATTAAGAAAACAATTCCCCCACAAAACTCAATGATAAAACTTAAACGCCCTGCCATATGAAAAATTTGTTCTAAAATAAATTGTCCCCCCACCAGACAAATAATAGCCAATAATATTGCAATTGGAACAACAATACTGTGTTTTGCTTGAGGAGAAAGTTCATAGGAAAGGTTGGCAACTAACAGTCCAAAAAAGGTGACGGGGCCTACCAATGCGGTGGAAATGGATACGAGAATGGAAACAAAAATAAGGACAGCTGTCGCACTTTTGTGGTAATTAACGCCAAGATTGAGGGCATTTTCACGTCCTAAAGCCAAGATATCAAGAAGATGACGGGAATGCCATCCAATCAGACTCACAATGAGGACAATGATTGTGGCAAAGCTTATTAACGGTGTATTGAATTTATTAAAATTTGCAAACATAATATCGGTTAAATTCATCATTTGGTCTGGATTTAGTTGCAATTGCATAAACATCCGTAAACTGAAAAAAAATCCGCCTAAAACAACACCGATTAAAAGCGTCAAATGAAGCCCTTTTAGGCTTCCTGAAAAGAGCCAGCGAAAAAGGCTTATTGAAAAAAGGATAAGAATGAGGGCTTCAAGAACAAGCTGTCCTTCTTCATTCAAAAAGGGCAAAGAAAGAGAGCCTACAAAATACATTAGGGCAGTCTTTATTAAAATATAAAGCTGATCAAATCCCATAATTGAAGGGGTAAGAAGACGGTTATTAACGATTGTTTGAAATAAAACCGTGGAAACGCTTATTGCATAGGCAATAAGAAGCAGAGAGGAAAGCTTTGTAAGACGAAATTTCCATGTATGAACATTGATATTCCACGTCATGTAAAGACTAATGACAGTGCATGCTATGATGATAAGTGTTGTTAGTACACATATTGTTTTTCTTCTTCTATCCAAGACGCTTTCTCCAGTGTAAAAGCAGTATCATAAAAATAAAACTACCGATTACACCCATTATGGTGCTGATGGGAATTTCAAGAGAGGGATGAATGATTCGTCCTAAAAGATCACAAATCAAGACCAATCCTGCACCGCTGATGGCCACCCAAGGAGCGGTATAGCGCATATTATCTCCCATGAAACTTGAAACAATATTTGGAATAATCAACCCAACAAAAGGAATACGGCCAATGGTACACACAACAACAGCAGTGATTGAGGCGACAATAAAAAGACCAAAAAACATGACAACACGATAATTCAATCCAAGGTTATTGGTTAAATCTTCTCCCAAACTTGCAACCGTAAAGCGATCAGCAGTACAATAGGCCAGAATACAAAGGGGAAGAGATAGCCATAAGAGTTCATATTTTCCTTCAAGAACCATCGAAAAACTGCCAAATAAGTAAGCTTGAAGAGAAGGAAGTAACATTTCATAATCTGCAATGGCATTGGTTAAAGAGCCAATAATATAGCTTAGCATAATCCCTGTAAGAGGTACAATGAGAGCAGATTTTAGAGGAATGCGTTGCAATAAAAACATAAAAAGTAAAGTGCCTACCATGGCAAAAATTGTCGCAACGACCATTTTTCCTAAAACAGGAATATTGGGCCAAAAAATCATAATAAAAAGAATGCCAAGGGAAGCAGATTCAATGGTTCCAGTGGTTGATGGTTCGACAAAGCGATTGCGTGTTAATAGTTGCATAATCATGCCTGAAAGTGCAAGTGCTGCGCCTACTAAAAGGATTGCAATGGTACGAGGAAGACGTGTTTGCCAAAAAATAAGCCACGCATGGGGATCGGCTGCGAAAAGGTTAGAAGGTGTGACATCAGAATAACCAACAAAAATGCTGAGGATAGACAGGAAAATTAAAAGTGTTATGGTTATCCAGTAATTCTTCACGTTAAATCATTTTCTCTTAAAACTTAATAAAAAAACAAAGGTTGTTTCATAAACAACCCCTGCTTTTAAATTTTATTCATATAGCAATCAAGCTCTTTCGTGCGCTTATTTGCTCTTTGTAAAGGCTTCATTGATTTGCTTAGCGGTTTCAAGGAGTCCCGTTAAACCACCACTTGCACGATACCAGCTCCAAGAGTCCAAATAAATAATTTGGTTTTGTTTGCTCGCTTTTGTGCGGTGAACAAGCTCATTGTTGAGCAATTGTGCTGCGGATTGTCCTTCCCGTCCAATGGCTGCATCGCGATCAATCACTAACAACCAATCAGGATTGGTTTCAAGAATGAATTCAGGAGAAATGAGTTGTCCATGTTTTTGCACGGTAAGTTTATCGGTTGCAGGAGCAATTCCAAAAGCGGAGTGAAAAATATCGAAACGTGATTTTGGTCCGAAAGCACTGATTTTTCCACCAGAGGTCATGAGTATGAGCCCGGTGCCTTTTCCTTGGGTATTTTTACGGACTTCAGCAAAAGCTTCATTAATTTTTGCAATTTCCTTTTCTGCTTCTTGTGTTTTACCAAAAATTTTTCCAAGGATAGACACATTTCGTTTTATATCTTCAAGAGAATTTTCGTTTTCTACGGTTAGATCAATTGTTGGGGCTATTTTGGATAAGTCTTTATATTTTGCTTGAGTTCTGGAGGAAATAATAATCAAATCGGGTTGAAGAGTGGCAATTTTTTCATAATCTGGCTCAAAAACGGTTCCAATTCTTTCATATTTTGCATCGTCAAATTGTTGCAGATAGGAAGGTTTTTTTCCTTCAGGAAGGCCGATAACTGCTTGGATACCAAGGCGATTCATATTATCTAGCGAGGCAAGATCAAACACAACAACCTTTTGCGGAGAAGTGGGAACAGAAGTCGTTCCTGAAACATGATCAATCGTTACATTTGTCTGGGTACTCGTATTTGCAATACTCGTATGAGTCCACAAAACCGTTGCAAAGCTGATTGCAACCAGTAAAATAGAAGTCATCCATTTCATATATTTTATCATCGTGATTTTATCCTTTTATCTAATATTACAAAGGTTTGCGCACTTAAAAACTTAACTTTGGTATTTTATGCACAAAATGAAGCGTAAATAAATAACACTATGTTGTAAAGTTGACTGACATATGTTACAAATCGTTCACTTACCTCATTTTCACTTAATTCTAGTGTTTTTGCAACATTATTTAGAAAGTTTGACATATGATCAATGTATTTAAAAAGCGTACACGTTTGTACGCACTGACAACAAGTGCTTTCTTCTTTTTGCAAGGTGTAGATGTTTCTATAGGGAGTAGTTTTTGGTCACTCTCAGGCCTATCTTCTTCATTGTCATCTATAATACCATCTTTTAGAAGTCCATCAAAATCTCCTACACCTGAAGTAGCAGGATTACCTGCAGCTCCTTTAGCACAAGTCGCTGGCCCAAGCAATGGCGGTGGTGTCCCTGGTGGTGGCGCTGGTGCTGTCCCTGGTGGTGGCGCTGGTGCTGTCCCTGGTGGTGTTGGTGTTGGCGGTGTCCCTGGTGCTGTCCCTGGTGGTGTTGGTGTTGGCGGTGTCCCTGGTGCTGTCCCTGGTGCTGTCCCTGGTGGTGTCCCTGGTGGCGTTGGCGGCGTTGCTGGCACTGGTGGTCCTGACGCTGGCAGTGCTGGTGGACTTGGTGCTGGTGCTAATCGAGGTGCGGTTATTGGTGGCGCCAAAGCATGTAATGTAGGGAATTATAAAGATTATACTGATCCTTTATCATCTATTGTTTGTAGTGATAGAAAAGAACACTCAATAAAGTATAGTACGATTATGGTGAGGAAAAAGGGGGCTAATGCTGTAACAGCGGGATGGATTGGTGTTGCTGAAGAAGATGTTGGTGCAGAATCAGCAGAAGTTACTAAACCAACAATTATTAGTCTGTATTCTTCATCTCTTAGGAATCAACCTGGTTCAGAGGCTGAGCAGGATATAAGGCCGCAATATGGGAGCGCTGTATTTGCATCACAAGATGGAGAGGTTAAATTAGTGAGCTCATGGATTCGTGATTTTGACACTGGGCTTTACGCTTTATATGGTGGAAAGATCATTATGGAAAAAGGGCATATCTTTAGTACAACTATGGGTGCTGAGGCTGCGCATAAATCACTTATTGTGTTGCGTGATACAGAGATTAATGTGTCGGGCCAACAAGGGGGGGAAGGTAGTGAAGATGAAGAAGAGGATGTTCACGTTGTAGATGATAATGCAACTGGTTTGCGTGCTAGCAATGGAACATTAATAGACATGAAATCGGGGAAGGTTGCTGTGCCGATAGGTGCAACTGTAGTTTTGGCAGAAACTGGAGGGATCGTTCAACTAGATAGAGTTAGAGTTACAATCAATGAAAGCAAATCTAACAATGAAAGCAAATCTAACGCAGCAGCGCAGCAAATGAGTAGCTTTTTATTTATAGATGGAGGCTTTATTTCCTTAAAAAATGGAAATATTAATCTTTTAAATTCTGTTGGTGCATGGGTCTTTGAGAGTGATGAAGAAGATGATGAAGGAAACGGTGATGGAAGTAAAAAAGATGATCCCCGTGCCGAGTTTCTTGCTTCTTCGGCCTATGTTAGCTATCTTTTACCCCAAATCTTAGGACCAAAGACAAGGGAAGGAGCCGATGACAACAGAAGCGCTAAAGCGGACTTTAGGATTAAAGCTTCTGTAAAATCTTCAACTATAAACTTGAGAGGACAAACGTCTGTTGGCATATATTTTGATAATCAATATGATGATCAAGAACAGAGAAAATTACAAAATGACCAATTACAAAATAAGGTGTCTTTAGTTTTTTTGCAAAACACTACTCTTAAGGTTCCAGATGGTATAGCCATTTCAGGTAATCATATGAGAGGCTCTGTCCTTATAGATAGAGACTCGGATGTTTCTGGTAATTTATTCTTACAAGCTGTATCTACTTCTGAAGTGTCGGTTTTTGTTAATGATTCTATAATTAGGGGTGAGGCTTATGTTGACAAAGATTCTCAGGGTAAAATTTCATTGTTCAATGGATCGGAGTGGCATTTAACGAAAAGTAGATTTGGAAAGCGTAATAGAAGTTGTGGGGATTCATGTATTTCATTTTTAGGACTTGACAATTCTACTTTTGCGTTTTTGCCTTTACAAGGTGGCTCTAATGAACAAAATTATACTTATCAAATGCTTCGCATAGGAAATGGGAAAGGCACAGTTTACAAAGCTTCTGGGGATTCTTATATTTATTTCGGTGCATCTGTGCCGGCTGATGCATCAGAGGATTCTCAGCTATCTGATAGGCTTTTAATTCATGGTGATGTCTCTGGTCAAACTAAGGTGCATGTGCGTTCAGTTGGACAAAATGGTGATAATCGACAAGGTCAGGATGCTCAAGGTTATAAACCTCAGAGTATTTCAATTATTCAGGTTTATGGGGAGGCGAGGAGAGATTCTTTTACGCTGAATGATGCGTATGTTACGATAGGCGGTTCACCTTATCAGTATATCCTTCGTGCTTACGGTCCAATGACTCCTCCGAAGATGAAGTATTTCGATAATAAATTGGCAACAAGTAAACAGGTTTGGGATTACCGGTTAGAAAGTAAAATAGAAGCTGCAAATGGTACTAAGGTAGAACCTCCTTTGGCATCAGAAATAGTCTTAGCGGAATATACACAGTCTGTTCCTCGTTTATTTGATACAGTTCCTGATCTTGAGTATCTCAATAGTGTTGAGATTAGCGAAAAAAAGCAAAGCGGTGCCGCTGCTGGTGCAAGAGGGCCTGCTCCTGCACTCCCTCCTAGTCCTGACACTGCAGGCTCCCCTAGTCCTGGCTTACCTGCTGCAGTTCCCTCCAGTTCTGGCTTACCTGCAGGCCCCTCTAGTTCTGACTTAAAAGGTGATGCTGTAGAGAGATCTGGTACAGGTGGTGTAAATCAAGCAGAGGGTGAAAATGACTCTTCTAGAGTATCAAGTTCTTCATCTACTCCTCTACAGACTGTGACAACTGGGGAGACTGTTGATGGAAATGAAAGTAGAAGGAACCCGAATCCTTATATGCCGGAGGGAACTTTCAGTTATGGTGAAGAATTGGTAACAAGTGATGAGGATACGGGTGTTCATCTTTTTTCTGGTGGTGGATATTCTCGCCAGAATGCAGGGGAAGTAGAATATAATATAACAGGTTACGATGGTTCTGATACAGGTTATGGTGATTATACTATAGTTGGTGTGAATTCTCTAGGTACAAATAGACCTTCTCCATTACCGGAAGCAGAAAATAGATCAGAGGTGACAACAGATGAAGGTGGACTTACTCAGACTGTTGAGCCTTCTGTTACTCTTGGTGTATCTGAGAGATCTGAATCTGTAGACCCTGCTGTACCTAATTCACTTTTGAGATCTGATACCGGTCAAGAAGATCTTACAAATGGTGGATCTGACGGTGTAGTGAGTGAAGTATCTGAAGTTGTAACGTCTCTTCCTTCTCCTACTACGTCTTCTGTTATTTCTACTGGATCTGGGGAGGACGCATCTATAGGTGATGTAAGTCATGAAGAAGCTGGAAATGGGTCTTCTACAACATCTTCTGTTACTTCTACTGGATCTGAAAGAGATGCATCTCCTGATCAGGGGGAGGCTAGAACGTCTGAAGTAGTATCGACTCCTTCTTCTACTAAATCTCCTGTTACTTCTACTGTATCTGGGGGGGATACATCTACTAATCTTGTAAGATCTGATACAGGTGGGATTTCTGTGATATCGGCAGATGGGGTTTCTGGAACATCTGGGTATCATATTGTGTCGAATATGCTTACACCTATAAAATCAGCAGCTTCCACGAAGCCTTCTACTTCTGAGGCTTCTGCAAAACCTGTTGCGCTTTCTGAGGGATCTGTTGGGCGTATTCTTGTGCCTAGCCATTCTGCTAATGGGGATGTTCCTTCTAAGGAAGCGATTTCTTCTACATGTGATGATATGAATAATGGTGAGGAGAGATCACGGACTACTTATTTGTGTAGTGATGGTAAATCGCGGACAATAAAAAACTTTACGTTGAAGGCAAGTGATAAAACTCAGCATCCTATGCATGTAAAAAATCAGGATACGGTTATTAAGTTAGAGGGAGCTATCATTAGTGGTGCAGATTTTTCTGACAGTGAAACTAATGTTGATTTTGCTACATCAAAACGCGTGAGTGCTGTGCTTGCAGAAGACAATGGAGAAGTTGTTTTGGATAAGAAATCAAAAATCCAATCTTCTGTAATTGGGCTTGAAGCGCAAAATGGCGGAAAGGTTATGATGAATGATGGGACAGTCGATGCGCTTTATGTGGGCGCTTTGGCGGGTTCTGGATCATCTGTTAATTTAAAGGATACAACAATTAACGTAACGGGAGATTTGGTTGCGGCTGGTCTGGCGAGTAAGGCTGGTGAGATAACAATGAATACTGGAGCTATTACTTTGGCAAAGGGAGTGGCTGTGAGGTCAGAGGCTGGGGGAAGCGTTAAGTTAGACAAAGTTAGCATTACTGCGAAAAAAGCGCAGAATAAGTTAGATTCAGCAGAGAATTTAGAGCGTGCAGCTTTTCTGGTGAGTGATAATGCTTCTGTTGATTTTAAGAACGGAAATGTTGTTACTGATGCCCATGCTGTGTGGGTTATGAAGAGTGGGGATGCTGTTGAGACGGGTTCTTCTAGGAAAAGGAGATCCTCTGACGTTCGTTCTACTATGAATCACGTAAATATCGAGTCTTCTACTGTTAAAGTGGAAGGTGACGGAGTCTACGGCATATATTTTGATGGGGGAACACAGAAGGAAGCGAGTCAACAAAATCGAAGTAAGGATTTAGCAACTGAGCAAACAAGTGTTGTTAAGCGAAGCGCTGTATCCAAACAGGAGAATGCAACTATAGGCGTAACGGGGGCAATTTCATTGAAAAAAACTGATTTTGAAGTTGCAAATGGTATAGCTATCTATGGTAATAATTCTGGTGGTCGTGTTTCATTAGAAAATAAAACAACCCTTGCTGGTGACTTGTTATTAAAAGCCGAGAATGATTCGAACATATTGGTTTCAGTTGACAGTTCTATTGTTACAGGCGGTGTTCGCGTTGATAAAAATTCTTATGCAAAATTAGACTTGGCTAATAGTTCACAGTGGATTCTAAAAAGAAGTGCACAGAGGAATTGGGGGACTCTAGATTCAGGATGTGTGGATTCATGCATTTCTTCTGTAAGTCTTGTAAATAGTGCTATTGATTTTGCATCTTCGGAATCTGAAGGCAAATATCAGACTCTCCATATTGGAAATGGGAAAGGAACTGTTTATGCGGCACAGGGTAATGCTGTAATTCATCTCAATGCGCGTTTAAATCCTCGTGATCCGAGTGATCAGCAAGTCACTGATCGGCTTGTCATTCATGGTGATGTTTCTGGAAAAACAAAAATACATGTACGAGGTGATGCGGGCAATGTAGGAGATGGTAAAGCGAATGCCAAGATTGCTCATACTGTTTCAATTATTCAGGTCTATGGTCAAGCGAAGAAAGACTCTTTCCAACTCGATGGCAATTATGTTGCACTGAGAAACTCACCTTACAAATACACCCTTCGTGCTTATGCTCCAGAAGCGACTTCGAAACAGGAGCATGTTCAGCAGAAATTTGTTAAGGATGGTGGAGAATTTTGGAATTTCCGTTTAGAAAATCAGTATGTTAAGTCTGTTGGATCTGCTGCCCTTCCTGAACAATTTGTAAGGTCTGTTGTTCCACAGGTTCCAACTTATCTCAGCTTGCCTAATAGTGTATTCCACGCTGGTTTGATGGATATTAGCAATCAAAATAAGCAATTGGAGACGTTACGGATGACTTCTACAGGAATGGTAGAGGTTCGTGAAAATCCCGCTTTATACTTGCGCGGCTATGGTGGAAGTTATCATTATGCTTCAGATCTGTCCGCACTTGAATATGGTTACGGAGGTGATCTTAGTTATAATGGTGTAGAGGCAGGTGTTTTGCTGCAAACTATTGAAAATGCTGACAGTGCTATATCCTTTGGCGTTATGGGAACTTATGGAAAACTTTCTCTGCAGCCTGTGAATGTTGAGTACAGTCAGAAGAGTGCATTTGATAAATGGACTGCTACGGTATATGGTAGCATGCAGCATAATGTTGGCTTCTATGTCGACGGTCTTTTATCCTATGGTCTGTTCAAAGGTGATGTTCTCACCCTTGCACGGGGTAAAACAGCAACATTAAAAGGTAATCCTTTGAGTGTTTCTTTAGCTGGTGGTCAGACAATTATGACAGGATATAAGGGCTTTGTCTTTGATCCGCAGGTTCAGGTTGTGTATCAACATCTCCAGTTTAATAAGGCCCGTGATATCGACAATTTTAATATTGAAATGGGTAACCTTAATCAGTGGGTAGCACGTGTTGGTGGACGTTTAACCAAGATTCCTACAGGTTCTGAAGGCGTGAATGCTGTTGCTTTCTATGGTAAGCTTTATCTTGCTCATGGTTTTGAAGGAAAACAGTCTGTGCATTTCAATGATGCTTTCAAGTTAGGAGCTTTTGGTTCTTCTCTAGAGGCTGGATTAGGTTTTAATGCCAAATTGTTGCCACAGTTCTCTCTGCATGCTGATATTCTCTATCAACATAAGCTTAATAAGGCTGGTTTTTCGGGAACAAGTTTTTCCGGAGGAGTACGTTATCAGTTTTAATATAAGGTACACTATGTACCTTTTTAGAAAAGGCAGCACATTGTGCTGCCTTTTTTCTTTATAACAACTTGTGTTGTTCTTAAAAAATCTCGTCTTCTTGATTGAGCAAAAAAGACATAGTTTGTTTATGCATGAGAGCACTTTTCTCCGCTAAAGCGAATTTTCTTAAAATTTATGCTGCTACTGATGCGATAGAGTGCCTCGCTTTTATCGGCTTTTTAAGCGTTCAGCAGACCGGTATGCGTTACGTTATTCTTTTTGGTACTGTATTGATATTATCTAATATAATATTTGATGTTTTCTAAAGCTCGTTTTTGAGAGTTTGTTTTCTACTGATTTAAGTCATTGTTTCATTCATCTCCTTGTGGATTAATTTTTAAAGATCACAAGGTTTGATTGTGTTTTTAATTAATTGCACGCACTGGTTTTATTTTTTCTTTACACGAAATACAGAATGCATTATACACTCATAAAGTGTGTTTTTGTAATTGTTCTCTTATAGGTGGTTTTGGCGTAGAGCTTCTGCCAAATGTATTGGGATAATTCATTGCACAGTTCAGATGAGCATGAGGCATGTTCTTTTTGTTACACTTTTCGTATTTTTGAGGTGTGCAATGGGGTGTTTTGTAAGTGCTTTTGTTTTTAATGAGAGGGGAAGGAAAGTTTCGAGGGAACTATGATTAAAGTTTTTAGAAATCATCTATGTTTATGTGCTTGTACAACAGCTATCCTCTCTTTGCTTCAAAATGGAAGAGAAGTTTATGCGGCTGCAGAGGGGAAGGATAGTAAACCTTATGTTATAAAGGTTATCCCAGTTGTCTCTGCTAATTCTTCTCCTCATCTTAGCGGGAGTAATAAGCATAAGCTTCCTCTTGGTGGAGAAAGTGGGGATAATTATTATCCTCCTAATATGATTCCTGTTCGCAATAACGATGAGGGTATTCGTGGGGGGAGCGATTATCGTAAGCTGAGTGGAGAGATTGGAGAGAGTGGGCGTAAGAATAATGTAGATAACTCTGTTAAAGATGCAGACTCTGATGGAAGAGATGTGAGTCCTGGGTTTTATTACTATAATGGGTTGTATTATATATGCGATAATTGCGGGGAGTCTAAAATTGATAATAAATCTTATAAAATTACGAATGAAAACGCTTCCTTCTATCCTGATGATCCTACTGCTATAACGGTTAAAGGAATAGGTACAGAAGTTCGCGGGAAGAATGTAACGGTTAGTAGTCAAGTTGCTGATAAAACTTTTCTAATGGGGGTGCACGTATTAGAGAACGGTAAGATTGCTTTGGAAGATCCGATTATCAAAAATACAGTTATAGCCCTTCGTGCGAGTGATGGCGTGATTGAGGTAAAAAATGGCAAGATTAAGGAAAGCCATGAGGGTGTTGATGCAACAGAGAATTCGTTTGTTCTTTTAGAGGATACAGAAATTAAGACCGCTAATGGGAACGCAAGCATTTTAAGTTATGATCATTCAGAAGTTTGGATGTCAGGTGGATCAGTTGATTTTATGAATAGCCACGGGATTTCTTCGATGTTAGGTGGAAAAGTAAATCTCGAGGATGTTAAAATTACTGGGAAGGGTAAAGAAAAAAATTCGGATAATCATGCGGTTTTGCGTACGGATTTAGAGGGGACTGTTAATTTAAAAGGTACTACTATTCGTGCTATGGATGTCCATGGCATATTATTAGAAAATACAGTTGATTCTATTCCTCTGCAGGAAGTTAAAGATTTATCAAATGAGGACTCTGATTCAAAAATTCCTGTGACTGAAGTTAATATGAAATCCTCTTCTGTTACCGTAAAGGGTGAGGGATCTTATGGTATCTATTTTCAGGGAGAGAAGCCATGGAGCGAAGGTGGAGGTAAAAAAGAAGAGATTTCATTAGAGGAAGAAAAAGCTCCACCACGATTGGAAGTTGTTAATTTGGATACAACAGAGTTTTCTGTTTTAGACGATACGGCTCTTTATGGTAAAAACGTTATTTCTGGTGCGGTGAGTTTGATGAAAAGCGCTCTTCGTTCAGGGAATTTTTTATTAAGAGCTGAGAAAGGGGCTTCTATAACGGTTTTGGCTGACGGTTCTACTCTTGAAGGACGCACACACGTTGATAAAAATTCTAATGCCGAACTTTATTTGGGAGGCCGTTCTAAATGGATTTTACCACAACAGGTGCAAAAAGATCAACATGGGGCTGCTCATGATTCTTCTATTTCACTCGTTAGTCTTATGGGTGAGAGCTCTATTAATTTTAAAAGACATGAATCTTCTTCTGCTGATGATTATCAAACTCTTCGTATTGGAAAGGGAAAGGGTGAAGTTTATAGAGCACGGGACGGTGCCTCTATTTCCCTTAATAGCTATCTGAATACTGGTGGTGCTCTTGATCATCAAAAGACTGATCGTGTTTTAATTCATGGTGATGTTTCGGGAAAAACAAAACTACAAGTGCATGGAGTTTCAGGAAGTCCAGGAGGATACACGGGAAGGGGAGGAAATGATGAAGGTATTTCAATCATTCAGGTTTCTGGACAAGCAGAGCAAGATTCTTTTCAGTTGGAAGGTGGTTATGTAGCACTAGATAAATTACCTTATCAGTATAAGCTTTATAGTTATGGTCCAGGGTCTCATTTAGGAAAAGCAAACATGGATCAGAGATTAGTTGAAGGGAGCGGAGATTTTTGGGATTTCCGCCTTGAAAGTAGGTCTATAGATTCTGATGTTCAACCTAAACCAGATCCTGCTCCTAAGCCAATTCCGGGACCAGAACCTTCTCCAGAACCAGCTCCGGAGCCTCATCCTCGTCCTAAGCCGGGCGTTAAGGCTGTTGTTCCGCAGGTTCCGACTTATCTCCTTTTGCCTAATGCCTTACGTCATATTGGTTTGATGAATGTTAACAATCAAAATAAGCGGTTAGAAGCTTTGCGAATTACTTCTGGGGGCTTATTAGAAAGTCGTGAAAACCCTCTCTTTTTTGTGAGCGGTTATGGCGGCAATCATCGTTATACTTCAAATCTTTCCGCGCTTGAATATGGTTATGGCGGCGAGTTTAATTATAATGCCATAGAGGCAGGCGTTTTGCTGAAAGCAATCGAAAATATGTATGGTTCCACTTCTTTTGGAATTATCGGGGCTTACGAGAGATTTTCTTTGCAACCTTTGAATGTTGAGCAGAGTCAAAAAAGTACATTTGATAAATGGTCAGTTACGGCATATGGTGGTATGCAGCATGATGCAGGTTTTTACGTTGATGGTCTTGTGTCTTACGGCTTGTTTAAAGGTGATGTTCTAACAACTGCACGGGGCAAGACGGCAACATTAAAGGGTTTCCCTTTAAGTGCTTCATTAACTGCTGGTAAAACGTTTATGGTGGGGGAGGACGGTTTTGTTTTTGATCCGCAAGTTCAGGTTGTTTATCAATATCTTCAATTTAATAAGGTGCGTGATGTGGACGGCTTTGATATTGATTTAGGAAAACTTCATCAGTGGGTAGGGCGTGTTGGAGGACGTTTAACAAAGAGGCTGGTTGCTACTGATGAGGCTCAGGTTGTTTCTTTCTATGGCAAGCTTCATCTTGCTCATGGTTTTGAAGGAAAACAATTTGTGCATTTTAAAGATGCTTTTCAGCTAGGTGCTTTTGGTTCTTCGTTAGAAACTGGATTAGGTTTTAATGCCCAATTATCTCAAAATTTTGCGCTTTACGGCGATTTGGTTTATCAGCACAAACTAACGAAAGCTGGTTTTTCTGGAACGAGTTTTTCAGGTGGATTGCGTTATCATTTCTAGTATTATTTCTGTTTTTGATTAATCTTTCAAAAAGCTACAAGTTATACTTGTGGCTTTTTCTCATTATCTATTCATTTTGTGTTATAGCATTTTTACGAGAGTGTGACTTTGCATATCTTTAATATGCTTTTAGGTTGGACTTATTTCGTTTTTTTGAAAAGTCTGAAGGCTTGTACGTTATCGTTTCAAAACGCGTATTTCAGAGTGAATATTATAATATTTATAATATTTTGATTTATAAAGATATTTTTAATTTAGTGTGCTGAAATATTTTCAAGGATTTTATGATGAATCCATAAAAAGCACTCCTGTTCATATTATATGTAAAATTGGCAGGTGGATAATCGTTTAAGAAAGGAGTCAATATAATTTGGGGAATTATATTAAGAGGAGAGGATTTACAATATTAGAAATTAGCAAAGACAAAGATGCTACTCAGGCACAATGAGGGCTGTATCCGATGAACTTGATATTATACCCGCTGTCGTTGTGAAATGGGGATGGAAAAAATGAGAGATATCTGAGAAAATTGGTGAATGAGAAACATAATGACGTATTGTTTTTTGAAAGTGTGTTTTCTTTAAATGCATAAATAAAAAGATGAAGTCATGTGTCATCTTCACTTTTTAAAATATGGCTCTGAATGTTTTTGAATATTGTAAAGTTGAATTAAAAGGAGAAGGTAAAATCGGAACTGATTTTTACACGTTCCTACTTTTTATTAGGCTATCTTACCATGAAGATTGCCTAAAAGGCATATGTGAACTCTTGTTTCTCAATTTTGGCATATGTTTTGTCTGCTTACAGAGTGAGTGTACACTGTTTCAATATAATATTATCGTAAGGATGTTGATTATATCCGTTTTGGGGGGATTAGACGGCAGTTAAAATAGGCGTTTTTAATGCATGTCAACCGATTAAGGGTGTTTTTGACTAACAACGTTAAAGGTGATTTTTCTGTCGTTCTTCAGTTGTATTTTTGCAAATTCTTTATAAAAGCGACAGATTTAGATTGTATTTTCGAGTAATTTTTTAATTCCATATTTACATAAAACACAAAAAATAGTAATAAGCTCAAAATATTAAAACCTAAACGTATTAAATATTTTTCTTTTGGTTAAGTTTTTTGATACGTTATGTATAGATCTTAGTAAGAAGAGGGGGATTATGGTGGAATTATGGTCAATCTATTTAAAAATCGCTTCTCCTTATGTACTTTTACAACGGCACTTCTTTTTTTGACACACAATGTTGGTGTTTTTGCACGCAATGCTGAATCTCAGGTTATCTCTGGAAAAAAGCAGTCTTCATGTGATCAGAATGCAGCATTTTATCAGTGTTCTGATGGTGAAGAGCACGAAATTAATAATAAAGTTTATTCGCTAATGGATAAAAATGTTAATGGTGTTCATGGAGCCATAGAGGCGTCTAAGGAAGGTACAATTATTCGTGGCAAGAATATAACTGTTAAGGGTATTTTGGATGAAAAGAATAACTCGGAAAACAATTTTTGGAAATATGGAGTAAAGGTATCAGAAAAGGCGACCGTCGTTCTGAGCGATTCCACGTTGAGTGGGGTTTTAGTGGGGGTGGAAGCTCAAGGTGGATTCATCGTAATGTCTGGTGGATCGATTGATGCAATCAAAACGGGGGCTTTTGCAGAAGGAAAATCTCGAAGTAGAATTGATTTAACGAATACGCAAATTAGCCTAGGGAGTGTTGGGGTTAAAGCAGGAGAAAAAGGATATTTTATTTTAGAGGGTGTTTCTATTACCGGCAAGGGTAGTGCCGGCAAGGATGATCAAGGGCTGGATGCAGGTCGTCAGGCAGCTTTTCATATATCTGAAGATGGTTATGTTCAGTTTATGAAAGGGTCTGTTGATGTTACTGATGCTCATGGGCTTTTATTGCAGGGAGATAAAGGTTCTCAGATTAATATTGGAGATTCCAATATTACAGTGAAAGGTAATGCATTTTATGGTATGCATTTTGAAGGTAAGGCAGCATCAGAAGGTTCGTCAGAGGGAAAATCATTGCGCGTTGATTTGAAAAAGACGCGTTTTGTCGTTCCAGATAGTATAGCTGTTTATAGCAGTCAATCTGGAAAGTCTAAAATATTTTTAAAGGAAACAAAGCTTTTTGGAGATTTATTGCTGAAGGCTGATCGTAACTCTTCTATAGAGGTTGTTGCTGATGTTTCTGCACTTGTCGGTCAAACTCAGGTTGATAACAGTTCTAAAGTCGACCTTATCTTGAGAAATAATTCACAGTGGGCTTTATTGCAACCAAGACAGAAAAAATTACAAGATCCTAATTATAGAGGTGTTTCATTTATTTCATCGGTACATCTTTCTAATAGTTCCATTACTTTTGAAAAACCAAAGTCTAGTACTGATCATGCATATCAAACGCTTTATATTGGAAAAGGAACAGGTATTGTTTATCAGGCTTTTGGTGATGCTTGGATTCATTTGAATGCACGTTTAGATCCTAGTGATACAAGTGATCATCAAGTAACGGATCGTCTTCTCATTCATGGTGATGTTAAGGGAAGAACTATAGTCCATATACAAGGGGTTGCGGGAGGTTTAGAAGAAAAAAACGAAAAAGCGCATAGTGTTTCAATTATTCAAGTTTATGGAGATGCATCGCCTGACTCTTTTCAATTGAATGGGCAGTATGTTGCATTAGAGGGGGCGCCTTATAAATATGTTCTTCGTTCTTATGGACCCAAAGCTACTGGAGGGGAGGAGCATGTTAAACAGAGATTTGCTTTGAATGGAGGAGCATTTTGGAATTTTCGTTTAGAAAATGAATATGTTCAGACACCTGCTGTTTCTAAAAGCACTCCTATGGTTTCTAAACGTACACCTCCTGCACGTGCTTCTTTTGAGGATATTGTTCCAGCATCTTCTGAGGATATTGTTCCAGCATCTTCTGAGGATATTGTTCCAGCATCTTCTGAGGAGGTTGTTTCAGCGCCTTCTGCGGATGTTGTTCCAGCGCCTTCTGCGGATAGTCTTTCTAAAATTGAAAATGTTTCTCCGTCTCGACGAGCTGTAAGATCTGTTGTTCCTCAGGTACCAACTTATCTCCTTTTGCCAAATAGTTTGTTCCATGTAGGTTTGATAGATATTAGCAATCAAAACAAGCAGCTGGAGACAGTACGGACTAATCTTAGTGGAATGTTGGAAATTCGTGAAAATCCTTCTTCATTTTTGCGTGGCTATGGTGGGAGTTATCGTTATGTTTCAGATTTATCTGCGCTTGAATATGGTTATGGGGGGGATCTAGGGTACTATGCGCTAGAGACAGGTGTTTTGCTACAAAAAATTGAAAATGTTGACAGTGCTATATCCTTTGGGGTTATGGGGGCTTATGGAAAGCTTTCTCTACAACCTCGAGATGTTGCACAAAGCCAAAAAAGTACATTTGATAAATGGACTGCTACAGTATATGGCAGTATGCAGCATGATGCAGGATTCTATGTTGATGGTCTTTTATCCTATGGTCTGTTTAAGGGAGATGTTCTGACAACTGCTCGGGGTAAGACTGCAACATTGAAGGGTAACCCTTTAAGTGTTTCCTTAATGGGTGGTCAGAAAATTGCCACAGGATATGAAGGTGTTGTTTTTGATCCACAGGTTCAGGTTGTTTATCAACATCTTCAATTTAATGCGGCTCGTGATATTGATAATTTTAATATTGAGATGGGTAAACTGGATCAATTGATGGTGCGTATGGGTGGTCGTTTGATGAAGACCCTGACTGCGTCTGAAAAAGATCGTGATGTTTCTTTCTATGGCAAGATTCATTTTGCCCATGATTTTGGCAAAGAAAGAGCTGTGCGCTTTAAAGATTCTTTCCAGTTAGGGGCTTTTGGTTCTTCTCTAGAGGCTGGATTAGGTCTTAATGCTCGCTTGTCTCAAAAAGTTGCGCTTCATGGTGATTTGGTTTATCAGCATAAATTGAGCAAAGGTGGTTTTTCTGGGATCAGTTTTTCTGGTGGATTGCGCTATCGTTTTTAGGATGATCATCTTGAGGTAAGTTGTTTAAAAAACCACAAGCATAGCTTGTGGTTTTTTATTATTTGTTTGCAACTTTTTAAGTAAGTTTTTTAAAAAAATGTTTTTTTTGCATGAGCAAGTTTGTTTCTTTTTAGAAACGAGATAAGGCTTTCTGGTTTACAGTTTTTGCTTCTTATGCTGTTTTTCTTCCTTTAGTGTATTTTTATTAAATTCTCTTGAAATCACCGCTTTAGGGTGGAATTTTTATTTCTATCTATATTTTTACGCGTTTTTATAAATAATACAATTTTAAATTGTGATATTTTGGGATTCTGGCTTTACATAAAATATAGGGTGGATATATAAAATACAAAACGTATTTTAAATTATCACGCGTAACCAAAGTTATTAAACAGAACGCGTGTTTTTTGTTTTTAGAGAAGGGGAAGAAAGTTTGTAGAAAATTATGTTTAAAAATCATCTCTCTTTATGTCATTTTACAACGGTTATTTTTTTCTTTGTATACAATACTGATGCAGGTGAGATTTCTTCTGAGAAGAAGCAATATTCATGTAACGAAAGTGCCTCATTTTATCGCTGTAATGATGGTAAAACGCATGAAATTGCCAAGAAAACTTATCAACTTACGGGTGAAAGTTCTGATGCTGCCATAGAGGCATCAGGGAAAAATACAGTCATTGAGGGAGAGGCTATAATCATTAACGGTGTTTCGAATGCAAATGGCCATTCAGAAACAAACGCTTGGACAACAGCTGTAAAGTCCTCAAATGGGGGAGGCGTTGCTCTATTTGATTCCATGTTAAATGATGTGTCGATAGGGGCCGATATTAATGATGAGGGAGCTTTTGAGATGCAGGATGGGGTGATTAAAGCAACCAGAATGGGGATCAGTGTTGGGGGTAAAGGGTCGTTTGTTTCTTTGACCAAGACAGAGATTAAGACATCTTCTGATGCGATAGGTCTTTTGAGTCATAATGGTGCAAAAATTTATATGAAAGGAGGAAAAATTGATTTTGCTGATGGTATTGGTGTTCAAACAGGAGGAGATGGAGAAATTAATTTAGAGGGTGTTTCTATTACTGGGAGGGGGAAACAGGGAACAAATATAGATAATCATCGTGAAGGCTCTGCTTTTAGTATGCTTCAGGGGAAAAGCTCTCTTAATTTCCAGAAGGGAAACGTTAATGTCGACAATGCTCATGGCATTGTAGTGCAGGGGAATAACCATAATGCTGCTCATATAAAATATTCCAATGTTTTTGTGAGAGGGAATGGATTTAATGGCATGCACTTTTTTTGGGAAGCTGTCTTAAATGATAAAAAAACAATTATACCTGGAAAAGGGACTGTCCATTTGACAAAGACAACTTTTATGGCTCCAGAAAGTACGGCTATTTATAGCCGCGAATTCGAAAGTTCTGTTAAACTCTTACAAAATTCAAAAATTTCTGGAGATTCACTCCTGAAAGCTGTTGAGCGTTCTAATGTAAAGATTGAGGCTGATGCTTCTACCCTTGTAGGAGGCGCACATGTTGATGAAAGTTCTACAGCTAAGATAGATTTAAAAAATGGTTCAAAGTGGATTTTATCGCGACCAAAATATGACAAATTGCAAAATTTTGATGCTTCTGGTTCTAATTTAGGGGACTATTCCTTCATTTCATCGGTTAATCTTACGGATAGTTCCCTTATTTTTGAAGAATTAAAATCTAAAACAACAAATGGTTATCAGACACTTCTCATTGGAAAAGGATCTGGGACTGTCTATAAAGCGCATGGTGATGTGAATCTTTATCTTAATGCATATTTGGATCAAGGGGGAGAGCTTGAAAAGCAAAAAACTGATCGACTTTTAATCAATGGTGGTCTTGAAGGAAAAACAACAGTTCATGTTTATAAGATTCCTGGAAGTCCAGGGGCATTGACGGGAGAGGGCGGTAATAATCAGGGGATTTCCATTATTCAGGTTTATGGAAAAGCCGCTGAAGATTCTTTTCAGTTAAATGGGGGGTATGTCACACTTGAAGCCTCTCCCTATCAGTATCATCTTAAGAGTTATGGTCCAAGCTCTGCTTTAGGGGCGGCAGATTCCAATCAAAGAGTGCTTAAAAATACTGAAACATTTTGGGATTTTCGCCTCGAAAGTCAATTTGTTGATTCTACTTCTCTCGATTCCACTAAAGTTTTTCCTGTTCTTGATTTGGTTGTCCCCCCTTCTTCTGATGATATTCCTTCTTTTCCTAAAATTCATCCTAATATTACTGGAGGTGAGGATGGTTCTATTGATTCTAACTCTCAGCAAAAATCTCAGGAGCCAAGTCTTTCTTCTCCTGTAGATTCTCCTGATAGGGTTTCCCATCTTACGACCACACCTAATGTATCTGATGTTTTTGTGCTTGAGATCCCCAATCCTCTTTCCTCTCTTGCGCCTGTTGTTCCCGCTATTGCTGAATCTAATCCAGTTGCTCCACCTGAATCTGGTTCACTTGTTCCGCCATCTGTTTCACCCACTCCTTCTGTTGTTTCCCCAGTTGCATCTATTTCACCTGTTCCGTCATCTGTTTCACCCACTCCTTCTGTTGTTTCCTCAGTTGCATCTATTTCACCTGTTCCGTCATCTGTTTCACCCACTCCTTCTGTTGTTTCCCCAGTTGCATCTGGTTCACCTGTTCTGTCATCTGTTTCACCCACTCCTTTTGTTGTTACTCCACCTGCGTCTGGTTCTTCTGTTTCGGCATCTGTTTTTGAGCTTTCTTCTCATTTTGAGCCAAATGTGAGAGTCGTTGTTCCACAGGTTTTGACTTATATTCTTGTGCCAAATACCTTATTTTATGCTGGATTGATGGATATCAGTAATCAAAGCAAGCAGTTGCAAGCGCTGCGAATTGTTTCTGGTCGGTTGTTGAAAAATGATGAAAATCCCGCTTTGTTTTTGCGCGGTTACGGTGGACATCATCATTATACTTCAAATTTGTCTGCATTTAAATATGGTGATTATGGCGGTGAGCTTGATTATAATGCACTAGAGGCAGGTATTTTACTCAAGAAAATCGAAAGTGCATACAGTACGACATCTTTTGGGATTATGGGAAATTATGGCAAACTTTCGTTGCAGCCTCGAAAGGTTAAACAAAGTCAAGAAAGTATATTTGATAAATGGACAATCACAGCATATGGAAGCATGCAGCATGATACGGGTCTCTATATGGATGGTCTCTTCTCTTATGGTTTGTTTAATGGAAATGTTCTCACACTTGAGCGAGGTAAAACGGCTGCATTGAGAGGGAAGCCCCTAAGTGTTTCCTTAACTGCTGGTAAAACGTTTATGATAGGCAGCCGATATTTTATTTTTGAACCACAGGTTCAGTTTGTTTATCAAAATCTTCAGTTTCATAAGACTCGTGATATTGATAATTTTAATATTGATATGCAAAGCCCAGATCATTGGGGGATGCGTATTGGTGGGTATTTAACGAAGACACTTACATTTACTAAAGATAAAGATGCACATGTTCTTTCATTCTATGGTAAGCTTCATTTCATTCGTAGTTTTGATGATAAACAATTTGTATATTTTAAAGATGCCTTCCAGCTTGGTTCCTTTGGGACTTCTTTAGAAGCTGGATTTGGTGTTTTTTCACAATTATCTCCCAAAATTATTTTTCATAGCGATCTGATTTATCAGCATAAATTTACGAGTGACGGCTTTTCCGGAACGCATTTTTCTGGTGGATTAAGGTATCATTTTTAATTGTATTTTTCTTTAATACATCCTTTGTGAAAGACATAAGCACAAAACATGGTTTTGTTTTGTTGTTTTTCTGATTTTTGACTTTACATATAATACAAAACAAATTATATGTAACGGTACATAATAAGAATAATAAGTAGATGAACCAGGTGTGTCTTTTCAGTTTTTTATGAAGATAAAATAAAGAAAGTTTAGACTAAATTATGATTAAAGTACTAAAACGCTATGTGTGTGTGTTCTCTTATGACCTCTATTTCTTTCTTCGCGCACAATATAGATGTGAGTGCAGAAGATTATAACCCCTCGTGTAATTCTCTTTTTAAGTCGTATTCGTGTGATACAGTTGATGCTTCTCGTACTTTTGGAAGTCGTAATAAGTTATATATGAGTGGATTGGATAGGAGGACTACAGGTGTTATTTTTACAATACGAATTCATAATATAGTTATTAAGCCGCAAAAAAGTAAAGGGGAAAAAGGCTTTCAGGAACTGATGGAATTTTAGAATTAAAGAGATCTGAGAAGATTACATCAGCAGTGGTTGTGTCAAAAGATAATAAAACTTCTTTTAAAAAGAGTTCTATTACAGGAAATGGCGAAAAGAAAAGTGGTAGAAATGCTACGTTATCTCAATCTGTGTTTGGTGTGAAGCAGGGTGGTTCTTTCCTTTGATGAAGGTAAGATTCAGGTTTCTGATGTTCATGGTATAGAGGCAAGTGTCTTGCTCAATGCGATTGAGGATACACATCACACTTTGAGCTTTGGAATAATGGAGAATAATGGAAAAAAACTCTCTACAACCTCAAGATGTTAAAGAAAGCAAAAAAGTACATTTGATAAATGGTCTATTACAGTATATGGCAGCATGCAGCATGATACAGGCTTTTATATAGATGTCCTTTTTTCCTATGGTTTATTTAAAGGGGATGTTCTCACGCAAGCAAGAGGCAAGACAGCAACATTGAAGGAAACACCTTTGAGTGCTTCATTGATTGCGGGCAAGTCATTTACGACAGGGCATAAAGGGGTTATTTTTGATCCGCAGGTTTAGGTTATTTATCAAAATGTGCGGTTTGATAAGGCGTCTGATATTGATGGTTTTGATATTGAGATGGGAAAACTTGATTTATGGGTGATGCGTGTTGGTGGTCTTTAAGAAAGATGCTTGCTGCTTCTGAAGAGGCTCTTGTTGTTTCTTTCAATTGCAAGCTTCAGCTTGCCATTAGTTTTAGAGGAAAACAACGTGTGCGGTTTGGAGATGAATTCCAATAAGGGCTTTTGGCTCTTCTCTAGAAACTGGAATGGGATTGAAGGCTCAGTTGTCTTCAAACTTTGCTTTGCATGGAGATGTAACTTATCAGCATTGCCTTAGAAAAGGTGGTTTTTCAGGGATTATTTTTTCAGGTGGTTTATACTATCGTTTTTAGATACCTATGAAATATAGAGTAGTTTTTACATAAATTATAGAGTGTTTTATGAAGTATAAAGTGATTATTTAAGTTTTATACTTGCTATTTTTAGTGTGTTTAACTTAATGTTATGGGGAATGTTTTTTATTTTTAACTAACAGGGGAGAAAGGCAAATTGGGAATAAAGTTATGGTTAATGTATTAAGCGGGTATAGATTTTTATTTATTACAACGGCTATTGTTTCTTTTTTGCCAATCATGAGTGTTAATGCGAATTTTAATAATTTAGGAACTTCCTGTAATGTATCAGGGAGTTTTTTTACGTATAGCGATAGTAAAAAACATACGATAAGTAATAAAAATTATACTCCTTCTGTCTCTTCTCTAGATGATTTTATTGCTGTCTTCTCTATAGAAAAAGAGGGAACTGTTTTAAATTTATTAGAGACAAATATTATCTCGCATAGGCCAAAGCAGTCATTTTTATATAGTGCATCTGTAAAAGATGATGGCAAGCTTGTTCTAACCAATTCAAATATTAAGGATATGTCCGGTTTTCGTGTTCAGAACGGGCAAGTTGTGATGAATAGAGGGAAGATTGAAGGTAGTTTGCAAGCTGTATGTGCAGAAGGAAAAAAAACCGATATTGCTTTAGTGAGCGTAAATATTGATATTGCATCAGATAATTTGAATGCAAAAGGGATTGGATTTGTTAGTAGTTCTGATGCATTCGTTAGGATATCAGGCAGTACTATTACTTTTAATGAGATTGGTGCGTTTTCAACACAATTTGGGGGAAAATATCTTATTGATACAACCAATATTCAGGGCAAAGGTAAGAAACACACGATTGTAGTTGATAATGAAACTATTGATGAATTTCCAAGAGCTTTTGACATATCACAGGGTGGTAATGTTCATTTGCGTGGTGATTCTATTCAGCTGACTGATATGCATGGCTTCTTGATTACGAATTTTGCAGGTTATGCAGATGCTGAAGGTAAATTGATTCAAGAATACGCTTCATCAAATGCGTTTAAAAAGACAAGTATTAAGATAGAAAAAAACAATATTTCTGTTCAGGGTGAGGGAGTATACGGTCTGTATTTTTATGGATTAGATCCAGATGTATGGGGTGATATGTTTAAGGTAGGGAGTGAAAAACTTTCAAAAGTAGAAAAAATTGTTTGGGGTGAAGCATCTTTGCATTTGTCACAGACAACTTTTTCAGTTCCTGATGGTATTGCCATTTATAGTACGGGAGATGATATTTATGGAGCTGAAGCTACCATTGAATTAACAGAAAGGACAAAGATCTCTGGTGATTTATTGTTAAAGGCTCAAAATAATTCTTCTCTATTGGTGAAAGCAAAGGATTCTATCCTTACAGGGGGTATTCGTGTTGAGGATGCATCAACTGTTCACTTAGAATTAACAAATGGCTCTGCATGGTATCTCACCAAAAGGAAACATACAGATTTACAGGAATCTCTTCCTGTAGATTCATTACTTTCGTCTATAAGCATTTCTGATAGCACAATTTTTTTTGATAAATTTATATCTCAAGATTATCAAACGCTATATATTGGAAAAGTATATATTGAGAAAGGAAGTAATCTAAATGACATAAATCCAATAGAGGGGATACAATATGATAAAGAAGCCTATAATGCAAAGGGAAATGTGCAGATTAAGATGAGTGCGTTTGTGAATAATGACGGCTCGTTTAATCCTCAAAAAACTGATCGTATTTTGATCTACGGGAATGTTTTGGGAAGTACACTGCTCATGATGGAGAAATTTTCCAAAACCTTAGAAGGAGAAGCTGGCAATAAAGGAAGTCAAAGTATTTCACTTGTTCAAGTTGCTGGGACAGCAGAGGAAAGTTCTTTTAAGTTAGCCAATAGTTATACTACGGTGAATGGATTTCCTTATCAATATAAACTTCGTGTCTATGGTCCAAGTTCTTCTTCTGGAAATGCAGATCCAAAGAATAGATTGGTTGTTGGAGAAGGGGATTTTTGGGATTTTCGTCTCGAAAGTGTTTACATTGGTCCTGAATTAGATTCTTCTGAAACTGCTTCTAAGCCAACGTCTACAGTTTTACCTCCTCAATCTGAAGAAGAGACGGTTCCTTCTAAACGACCAACAGAGACTATTTCACCTGAACAACCCCCTTCTGTTGAGCCTCCACTTATACCATCTACACCTTCTTTGCCTGAAGGATCTGAACCGTCTGAAACATTTATCCCTACGGATTCGACGCTGCCCCCTTCTGCACCAGTTCCGTCTGAGCCTCCCTCTGTACCAACAGTTCCGGAGGCTCCTTCTGCTGTGCAACCTATGCCTGCACCGTTTGTTCCAGTTGAAGATTCTACTAATGATGTTCTGCCATCTGAGCCCTCTGCTCCGGAGGACACTTCATCTCTGGATACTGTTTCTCCTCCTTCTGCCCCTGTTGAACCAAAGCCTTCTCAGTCCTCTGATCCTTTAGATCCTTCGTCTAATCTCTCTATACCGCTTGATGTTCCGCCTGAGCTAGGGATTAGAGCGGTTGTTCCACAGGTTCCAACTTATCTTCTTTTGCCAAATGCCTTATTTCATGCTGGTTTAGTGGATATGACCACGCAAAATAAGACGTTAGAGACAATGCGGAATGCTTTTCATTCCTTTGGGAAAGATGATAAAAAGACAGCCTTTTTTCTGCGTGCTTATGGGGGGAGCCATCACTATGCTTCCAATTTATCTGCTTTTGAATATGGTTATGGTGCTGAGCTCGATTATAATGCATTTCAAGCAGGTGTTTTGTTAAACGAGATTGAGAGTTTATATGGTCGTACATTCTTTGGAGTTTTGGGAAACTATGGAAATCTTTCTCTACACCCTCAGGATGTTGAACAAAGCAAAAAAAGCGCATTTAATAAATGGTCTGTTGCTGCCTATGGAAATTTGCAGCATGATACCGGTTTTTATATGGATGGGGTGGTATCGTATGGTCTTTTTAAGGGAGATGTTTTGACCCTTGCACGGGGTAAGGTTGTGGCATTAAAGGGTAGACAGTTTAGCGGTTCTTTAACGAGTGGTCGAACGTTTGCAACAGGGTATAAAGGTGTTGTTTTTGATCCGCAGATTCAGGTTGTTTATCAGCATCTTCAGTTTAATCAGGCGCGTGATATTGATAATCTTGATGTTGATTTAGGAAAATTTCATCAATGGGTGGGGCGTGTTGGTGGGCGTTTAAGCAAGACGTTAGGTGTTGTGGAAGAGGGACGTGAAGTTTCTTTTTATAGTAAGCTTTCTTATTTGCATAGTTTTGAAGATAAGCAATTCGTTTCTTTTAAAAACGATTTTCAGTTAGGTTCCTTTGGTTCTTCTTTGGAAGCAGGGGTTGGGTTTAATGCCCGTCTCTCATCAAAACTTTCTCTTCATGGAGATGTCACTTATCAGCATAGATTTAAGAAAATTGGTTTTTCTGGAGCCAGTTTCTCTGCTGGGTTGCGCCATCTTTTTTGAAGAGGTGCAATATGTATTTTTAGTTAAAAGGCAGAAGATTTTCTGCCTTTTAATGTATTGAAATTTATTTTGCCTCATCAATATGGTTATTTTTTTTGATATAAAAGATTACAATAGATGCTTTCTTTTATGCGATGAGAAATTTTTCTAAAATTTTTGATGTCAAGATATGAGGACAGATTTCATTGTGAATATGAGAAGTTTAAATGCTGAATGCTTGTGGCATAATCTTTCAAAAAATGCGATATTGATGATTGTTTTTGTCCATTTCTTTATTAATTTTTATAGATCATAAGTTTAGTCTTTATGAGTTTTATGCATTGTTTTGAATTTTGTTTTAGAACTTTATTCACGTTTATATCATTTAATACGCATATTATTTGTTTCCTTTTTTAGGATTTTTACTTAAGAATTTTGGATAAATATTTATTTTTAGAACAAACAGAGGGAGTTTGAGGTCAAATTATAATAAAAGTAAAGTATGCTTTATCGTGTTGTTACGGTTGTTGTTTTGTAAATGATAGGTACCAGAGCAATTTCGATAAGATACAGGATATTATTTTTATTGCGGTCATGCGCGGATATCACCATTCTTTTTTCAGCATTCAATATTTGCGCAGATTTTAGCACTCGAGAATGTTCATAAGAAGCTAATTCACCTTTTTTCAAAAGTCCTTCTTTGCATGCCAGCTTCGTTTGTGATGGACAAGGGGTTAATTGATTAAATATAAACAGGTTTGAAATGAAAGAAATTTATAATATTCAGTTTTTATTCAATATGTAAAATGATGAATGAGCATTCTGAATTATTGCATGAAATTTTCCTAAATCAATATCACGCGCCTGATTAAACTGAAGATGCTGATAAACAACCTGAATCTGCGGATCAAAAACAACACCTTTATACCCTGTTGCAAACGTTCTACCACTCGTTAAAGAATCGCTAAACTGTTTACCCTTTAACGCCACAACCTTACCCCGTGCAAGGGTCAAAACATCACCCTTAAAAAGACCATACGATACCACCCCATCCATATAAAAACCGGTATCATGCTGCAAATTTCCATAAGCCCCAACAGACCATTTATTAAATGCGCTTTTTTTGCTTTGTTCAACATCCTGAGGGTGTAGAGAAAGATTTCCATAGTTCCCCAAAACTTCAAAGAATGTACGACCATATAAACTCTCAATCTCGTTTAACAAAACACCTGCTTGAAATGCATTATAATCGAGCTCAGCACCATAGCCATATTCAAAAGCAGATAAATTGGAAGCATAATGATGGCACCCCCATAAGCATGCAGAAAAAAGGCTGTCTTTTTATCATCCTTCCCAAAGGAATGAAAAGCATTCCGCATTGTCTCTAACGTCTTATTTTGCGTGGTCATATCCACTAAACCAGCATGAAATAAGGCATTTGGCAAAAGAAGATAAGTTGGAACCTGTGGAACAACCGCTCTAATTTGGAGATTAGACTGAACATCAAGCGGTATAGAGAGATTAGACGAAGGATTAACAGGGGCAAAAGACCCAGAAGGCTTTGGTTTAACAAGGGCAGAAGGAGAAGGAACAGAATCCGGAGATGAAGGAGATACCGTAACAGAGGGCGGTAATAGAAGCTCTATGAAATGATTATTAGATGGAATTTTCTAGGCAAGAAACTGAAGTGTAGAAGGCTGCTCGTAGGAAACTTTGCCCTTTAGAAGGGGAAATCAAAAAATTTTTTATTTAGGAAAATAGTGTTGCATTCCCTTCTTCTGATCGTAGGAATAAATCGTTGTTTTAATGATGATATCAGCTATTTTTTGCCAAATTTTTAAGAAAAATGCTTTTGTGGAAGTATGTAGCCTATATAGATGTTTATAGGGAGATGGGGGGGCGGTCTTGAGGGTGATGTTTTTATTCTTGTATGGGGGTAGCAATGTTAAAAGGTCAAAAAACATGTTTAAGGTATTTTCTTGTCTAAAGGGGGGGAGGAAAGGAAGAGGGAAGATTTAATGATTACGAAGATTTTAGGAGATTTTGGGGGGGAGATTAGGGAGATAGGATTTCTGAGAGCTCTGGAGATGCACGGGGATAAGATTTCTGGAGGATTGTGTGGGCATTTTTTATAGGCGATAATTGCGCTTGTCGGTGTAATTTAATCAGTGATATTGATTATACCACATTCACCATTTTCGCTACCGAAGGAGAGGTTTTGCCCTGCTTGATCCCAGTTAAGTGCTGAGATAGCGCTTTTCCCACAACCTTTTAGAAGGACTTCTTTTCCATCATGAAAATGTGCCGCTAAAATCATTCCATCATTGAAGCCTATTGCTACAATTTCTTTGTTTGGGTGGCATGAAACGGTGCTAACAAGTGCATTTGCTCGTGTGCCTAGTTCTAGTGGTGTTTTTCCTATGGGGCCATCTTTTGTATGAAAGGGCCAAACAATTGCGGCAGAGGCACCTGATGTTGCTAGCCATTTTCCTTTTGCGCTCCAAGACCAGCTTTTGACTTTGCTTGGATAGCCACTCATGCGGAGGTGCTGATTATCAGTGAGACGCCAGCCATGCAAGGCGTTTTCTTGCATGGTGGAAATGACATAGCGGTTGTCTGGTGAAAAGGTGACACTACAATGAGCTCCTTTCCATACCAATGTGGTGGGAGATATTTGCGTTGATAACCAATGAAGAGTGACTCCATTGTAATGGGCAACGGCAAGTCGCAAACCTTTTGGGGCAAAAGCAAGGCCTTCTACACTGCGTTCATGTGTGAGCTCTTGTCGTTCTTTTCCAATATGCGCAAATGCGAGGCGTGAAGAGGAAAAAGCAAAAGCTTTTTGTGGACCAAAAGCAACGTTGTTTATCCATTTGCGTTCTTTTTGGCTTAACAATTCCGTGTGATCTGCTGCGGTTGTTTGACAGACTTTTCCATCTTCTCCACCGGTGATGATCGCGGTATTGTCATGGGAAAAATGGCTTGAAATTATTCCTTGGTGAACTTCAACGATTTGTGGGGTTGGATTAAAAAAAACAATGAAACCTTCTACGGAAACAAAGGCTGGTTTATTGCCTATAAAACCGCAGGAAAGGCAGTAACTTTTGAGATCATAATGGGTAATGTTTGGCATTATCACTCACTTATGCGCAATTTTCAAAACCAGTTTTTAATTTTTCAGCATCAAGAGAGCGTCCTATAAAGACAAGGCGGCTTTCTCGTTTTTCATCTTCACGCCATGGGCGTTGATGTTGTCCTTCAAGAAGCATATGTATCCCTTGAATGACGTAACGATCATCGTCTCCTTGAAAGGCGATAATGCCTTTAAGACGCAAGATATCAGGCCCTTGTTGCTGTGTAACCTGCTGGATCCAAGGGAAAAACTTTTCTGGTTGCAGAGCATCTGTTTTTAAACTTACAGAAGTGATGGTAATATCATGAATGGTGGATGCGTGATGATGGTCATGATGACAATCGGGACCGCACACATGGTTGGCATGTTGGTGTGTATGTTCGTGATCGAGAAAATGAGGTTCATGATCGAGAGTCCGTTGGAGATCAAAAAAACCACGATTAAGGAGTGTCTCAAGAGGGATATTGGTGCGCTGTGTTGTATAGAGTATAGCGCGAGGATTAATGGCCAGAATAAGGGATTCAGCATGGCTGCGTTCTTGTGGGGTGACAAGATCAATCTTATTTAAAAGAATAATATCCGCGAAAGCAATTTGGTCTTCAGCTTCACGACTTGTTTTTAATTGAGAGGGAAAATGCTTTGCATCAACGACTGCTATGACACTGTCGAGAGCTGTTTTTTCATGGATAGTATCATCCATGAAAAAGGTCTGTGCTACGGGAACGGGATCAGCAAGCCCTGTCGTTTCTATAATGATCGCATCAAATCGATGAGAACGTTGCATCAGACTTTCCAGAATGCGAATGAGATCACCACGCACGGTGCAGCAAACACAGCCATTATTCATTTCATAAATTTCTTCGTCTGATTCAATGATCAGGTCATTATCAATACCAATTTCACCAAATTCATTGACAATGACGGCATAACGTTTGCCATGATTTTCATTGAGAATGCGGTTGAGAAGGGTGGTTTTCCCAGCACCAAGATAGCCTGTGAGAACCGTAACGGGAAGTTTTTTGGGGTGTATCGTTTCCATGGAGAGACCTTTTATTGTTCTTTATTGCCATGTGTTTATGTTAAATCGATTGATATCATCAAGTAAATCACGAAGCTGAGACAGAACATGAGAAAAGATTGCTTCACCGGCTTGTGGTGTTGCTTTGCTTGCATTTCCTGCCGCACCTTGCGTATTTAGATCTTTCATTGTCCAACCAAAGGCATGAGGACCATAAGCACGTAAATACCGATAATTGGCAATCATATCCGCTTGTTTATTATGAAAATTTTCTGCCTTTTCCATATGGACTTTTTCTGGTGCTAAATAGAGCATGAGAGAGGTTTCGATAAAGCCTCCATGGATATCAAGATGTTGTTGAGATGGCTCCATGAGACCTTGTGGTAAACCAAAACGGCTCCAGCTTGTTGCTACAGCGAGCATGGAAAGGCGCTTTCGTAATTCGGTGATAACAATGCTCATTAAAGGTGAATTTCCTCCGTGAGCATTGAGAAGAAGAAGACGGTTGATCCCTTTGTGATAACAGTTTTCACCAATCTTTATCCATCGCTTAATCGCATCAGAAAAGGTAAGGGTTTGTGTACCTGTAACATCCATATGTTCTATAGAATAGCCAATCTTTTCAACCGGTAAAAGTGCGATATGAAACTGCTCTTTTGTTTGTAAAGTGAGAGCTTTTGCAAAAGCTTCAGCTATAATCCAGTCGGTTTCGAAAGGAAGGTGCTCTCCGTGATATTCGTGTGCGCCCAAAGGTAAAAGAGCGAGAAAAGGCCTGTTAGATACCATAAATTATTGCCTAAAAGAGAAGTTAACATAGACAAAGTGATCGAAGGTGCTGTCACTATTTAATCTATCTATAAGAGAAACGCAAATAGGCGTCTTTTTACATCACATATGGATGCATAAAAATGAGAGCTTTGTTAAAAATAGAGAAGCTTTTATTGAGCAAAGCCAACGCAATTTTTCTGTAATATGAGGCAATATTTCTCAAGATAGTTATCTTTTGTAATTATTTCTGATATATATTCTCATTTTTAATAAGTAAATATTCATACATATTAAATTATTATACATCAAATAATGAAAAATATTTTTTATTATTTATTGAAAATATGATTTTTTAGTAATTTTATCCTATTCCTTTTATTTCAAGCATTTGATTAATTATTTATTATTATTTATTTTGCACAAATTGCAGACAGTTATGTGAATATTGCCAAAAATTTTTTTCAAAGAGAATTATTTTTTACTAATACAGAGTAAATATAATTACTCAAAATATAAATAAGGCTGCGCTCTACAATATTGACGAAAAATATGGAATAACTTTTATGAAAATTAAGAAAGAAAGTTGTTTTTCAGTATTTTGGGGATCATTTCATTTTTCATGACTCTCTTTTTATTTAATTTTAGGTAGTTTGTTGGAGCTCTAGTATTGCTTATAATGTTTTTGTAAATCTGATAGATTTACTTATTTTATGCGTTTGTTTTGTTAGGTTTGAAAGTCAATATTTTGTGTTCTTTATGCTGTATGAGATAAAGGGGGCTGAATTACCTCTTTGAAGATGCTATGCGATATTTTTTTCTTTATATATCAGTAAAATTTGAGAATCATTTTATTAATGTCTTTTCCATTTTAAAATAGAGATCTTAATTGCTTTTTTACATTTTTATACCTATTTTATAGAAAATGAGTACACTATTTTAAGGTTGTTTTATTAGGATAGATTTGTTTTAGATCAAGTTTTTATTCGCTACCAATTTTATTTTTCAATATTACTGATAAGTGATATAATAAAAATCCATTAAGTACTATTTCATTTTTATTTTTATTGAAATAATAGACAATCATATATCATTATATTGGCAGTTTTAAATTTTATAGTTCTTTAAAATTAATTACATTTTAAATTATTTATAAAAGCTCTATTATATAATTTTTTAAATTAATTTGTTTCGTAATATTTCTTATAATAAGAAATTTAACAAATTATTATTATTTTTAATTATATCAATAAAAATGACAAAATAATATTACTGTTAGTATCTTGATTTATTATGGTGTAAAAGTAATAAATTATTTTTTATCATTTATTGTTTTTTATCTTTACATGTAATACACAATGTGTTATATTATAATAACAAAATTACATATAATATTTTATTATGTGAAATTATATAAATGATTAAATATAATTTTTGGTTTTTATATATGTGAATATTCTTTCATTTTTTTCAGTGAAGAAAAAGAGGAGTAAAGAAAGCTATGTTTAAAATATTTAAAAATCGTGTATGTTCATTTACTTTTACACTATTTATGCTTTTTTTTGTACAAACTATAGAGGGAAATGCAAGTTTTGTAAAAAATAAAGTTCAAGAGAGAATAGCAATTACTATTCCTACACTAGAAAAAAATGTAGCTATTAAAGCTGTGGATAGAGTTGTTATTCAAGGCGTTGAGAAACAAGATGTTATTGCTTTAGGAAAAGCTGAAAAAGCTGCTGCCTTTTCAGGTTCAGCCTTTTGGGGGGGAATAGGTATTTTATCACTTCTTGCTTCTTTAAGTATTGGGGATGTATTAGGTACTGTTGTATCTCTTTTTGCAATATTCAGTACACTTTAGCAGAAAGATCATCGACAAAGTCGATGATTTTTTTGTTCGCTTCATGATTTTGAAAAAATAAATATTTTGACTTATTTATACTGTATTGGATAAAAATCACTATTCTTAATACTAAATATGGCTTTTATTAACATTATTAAAGTTCAAGGTCCTGCATTTATGGTTTTTTACAAAATAATGTAACCTGATTTTTTACAGTTTATGTTTATTCCCTAGTAATAAGGCTAGTATACTCATTATCTTTATCAGCTTTTTAATATTGTCTATCTTCTCTCATATGAAGATTATTCATCAAAGGCATATTTTATCCTTTTTAAATTTTTTTATTTTTTATAAGAGGATAAAATAAAAATATCTCTGTATTCATGGCTCTTATGCAATAAGAAAAATGAGAAATTATTATTTATCATTCAAATTTGTTTATGTTAAATACATCAAAAGTATTTTTTATGTATAACAAGTTGTGTTCGTGTATGGACAAAATTATTAAAAAAAAGAGTAAAAATTCTTCTTATGAATTATCTCTAAGGTTCAAGGACTGTTGTAGTATTGGCAAATAAATGATGGTGCTGGTTTGTATCTTTATAGAGTAAAGATAGTAATACACAATGAATCTTATGCCATCTCATGGAGTGGTTTATACTGTCGCATTTACGGGACATATTGTGAGAGGGAAGTGGTAATGTGCATCGTTGGAAAATGCTTTTATTAAAACATAAACCTGTATTTGCGATAGAAGTGTATTCTGGGTTATTCTGTTGCCTAAGGGAAGGATACTGTTAAGTAAGGTAATTCAGGAGTATTTATAGCTTAGCGGAAGAAGGGCTATGAAGTAAAAGGTCTTGTTTAGCACGAAGACGCGCAATCCATTGATCTTCACGAATAGCAGTATTATGTATTGTAATGAGTTCGTTTTTTTTAATTGCAGCTGTTACTGTTGCTTTTTCTAGAAGACCACAAGGAATGGCGTGGTGAGCGCGTGCTTCTGCGATGTTCATTATCCAAGCACGATAAGTATAAAGACCGATAAAGTCTAGCGGATCACCTGGATGTAAATCTTTTTTAGCAACAGCACAGACTTCTACTACGGGATGGCTAAGAGGGACCATATCTTTTTTGCCATAAAGCATAATACGTGCGCAGGTGAGGGGAACTTCCATTGCTGTTAAATGATAGGGGCGATGAAAGGTGAAGTAAGGTCCCTGGCCAATTTTTAAATCTTCCATACGTTCGCGTAAACGTGGGTGTGCTATTTCGGCAATGACAAAGACACCTGGTGAAACACCTTGACCTATTGAATAATCTACAACACCATATTGCTGTAAAATGCCCCCATCTTGTTTTGGAATAAGCACTTTGTTTAAATCTTGTAGCGCTGCTCGTGGTCCATGCATTCCTGGGCAATCGGGGAGAAGTCCGGTGGCATTGGCAATGGCTGCCATTTCAACCATCGTTTTGGAACCATCAATAAATTCAACCAACATACGCACATTCATATTACGCCGGAATGCTTCTTCTTCGTAAGCATCAGGTGTAGCATCAAAGCGCAGAGGATTATTTTTTCCTTTACCCGCTGCAACAATCTTATGTCCAAGGGCTGAAACAAATTCTATGAGTTCCATACAAGAAGTAGGTTCATCGCCGGCACCAAGTGTATAAATGAGCCCTCGTTTTTCTGCTTCATGTTTGAGATAAGCGCCAATTGTAACATCTGCTTCAACATTCATCATGACAAGATGTTTGTTATTCTCAAGCGCTTTGATACCAATCTCTGCTCCTGCTTCGGGATAGCCTGTTGCATCAACGATAATATCAATTTGTTCATGGCGCAAAACAAGGTTAATATCATCTGTTGCTGCAATCAAACCCTTTTCAATGCTTTGGGTGAGAGCATAAGTATTTTCAACTTCACAGACATGTCCATCTTCGCCATAGGCTAGTGTAGCGGCATCAAAAATACGTGACAGTGTCCTCGTGGCTACAGCAGCGACTGTTATACCATCCATATGCGCAATACTTGATAATAAATCTGTGCCCATTTCACCACAACCAATCAGTCCAATACGGATGGGGGGATGGTTTTCTGCACGTTGTTTCAAATCATGCGCTAAACCTGTTAGGTTCACATTGCTTGCCATTCTTTTTTCCTATTTGAAAACTATTCTGCTAAAGAACTTTTCTCATTCATAAGGTGCATTTGTTTTTAAGACAATTAATCTTTTATTCTTGATGCTCTAATCAATGGATTTTATAAAAGCAAGAGGGGTGGTTTCTTTTATCAAATAAAATAGGAATAGCGTTATGCAGCAAAAAATAACAGTACAAGATGTCACCAGTTTTATTGGGAAAGAAGTGGGATTATCGGAGTGGCGTCTTGTTACACAGGATATGATTAATCAGTTTGCATGTGCTACAGATGATCATCAATGGATACACGTTGATGAGGAAAAGGCTAAAAAAACACCTTTTGGCGGCACGATTGCTCATGGTTTTTTAACATTATCGCTTTTGTCTACGCTCGCTTATGAAGCTCTTCCAGAGTTGGAAGGGAGCACAATGGGGATTAATTATGGTTTCGATAAAGTACGCTTCATGAGTCCTGTGAAAACAGGGGTACGGATACGTGCGCATTTTGTGTTAGACGACGCAGAAATTCGCCCTTCTGGTCGAGTGGTTTTCCATTATGGGGTTACGGTGGAAATTGAAAAGTTAAAAAAACCAGCTCTTACAGCTCAATGGCTTATTGTTGCTGTTGTGGAAGAAAAACCTTCCAATATCTAGATTATTTGAGTGCTTTATTTTATAAAATTTTTATACAATTCTATTAGAAGTTTCTTCAATGATGATATTGAGAATAATCTATAGGATGATAGATATGGTGGAGCTATCATAGCGTTGATAGCCATAGCAGGTTGCTATCTTTCCTAGATCGTTTTGAAGAGGAGTTTCCTAATGAAGATAGTGCATTGCTTCACGCTTTTGTTTATAGCGTTCTTTAATGGGATCATACCCATCACGTAAAACAGAACGCTTCAAATGGAATATACTTGCGTTGCCAATTCACGGGCTTATTTTAAAGCAACATCTCTCAACGCTCGTCACACCCATTTCGCAATGGCGCCTGTGAATAGTATAACGATAAAGCCATTGAGCACCCCTATCTTTATGCTTGTGAAGAAGAAAGCCGACACCATCATATTATATGCTAGCCGCCAATGTTAAGACAGGTCTTGGCGCTTGAGATAATTCATAAGAGGCATGCCTTTCTTTCTTGTATAGTTTTACTCACACGTCTCTTCCCGCTTTTAACGTGCAAGCGAGAGGTTTTGGTTGATTCTATATGGAACAAATTGGGAATGAGAGGATCTTACGGTATTCAGAGTTCTCATTCAATATGAATAACGCCATATTATCATTATAAATTCAATGTGTTATCTAAGGTTGGGAAAGGTCGTGACCAATGTCTTAATTTAAAGAGAGTCTCACATACTGTGAGATCTCTTATTTTATCCCCTTTTATATTAAAGCCATTAAAACTATTTTCTTTCATGTTACAAACGGATGGGGAGAGATAAAAACTGTTTAAGAAAAAAGTTTCTAATCTCTTATGAGCGTTTTCGATAGGCAAGGGTTGGTGCACTTGGAAAGTGGCAAAGAGGATGATGGTATTGGCATGTGAAATTCTAAATCTTTTAATGTTTTGTTTTATCAAGTTTTTGTACGATTTTATCAGAAGTCCATTGGGTTGTAATATTGAGCACGATCAAAAGGATGATGACGATGGTCATGATGAAGGTATTGTAGCGTTGGTAGCCATAGCGGATTGCCATATCCCCTAAACCGCCTCCACCAAGATATCCAGCAAGTGAGGTGGCTCCTATAAGAGAAATGACCATGACTGTAAAACCTGTAATCAGGCTAGGGAGAGCTTCAGGAATAAGAACATGTCTGATAATTTGAAGACGACTTGCACCCATCGAGCGGATCGCTTCAATGAGACCGTTTTCAACGGTTTTAAAAGAGAGTTCCGCCATGCGTGCATAAAAAGGGATAGCTGAAATGGTCAGTATAAAAATTACAGCAGGCATTCCTATCCCTCTTCCTACAACGATACGCGTAACGGGAAGAAGATAAAATGCAAGAATGATAAAGGGAATGGCACGAATACTGTCAATGATTATGCTTAAAGGGCGATTGATGAGAGATGAGGAAAAAATCCCTCCGCGTGCTGTTGTGTGAAGAAGAAGACCAAGGGGAAGCCCTATAATAAATGCCATAACAGAAGCACTAAGTGTCATCAATATTGTATCAATAACAGCTTGGGGAAGTTCATGAGACAGAACATTAAACATAGCCTAAGACCTCACAATATCGTCCTTTTTTCGTTAACCATTGAACAGCTTTTTCTAAAGCTTCTTTATCTTCTCCAGGAAGAGCCAAGAAGAGTCTCCCGATGGTTTCATCTTGAACTGTATCAATGCCACCATGCAAAATACGTGCTTTTAAACCACTCTCATTTTCTAGAAGATGAAGAAAAGGCTGCTGGGCAATTTCACCGGCAATATTAATTTCAATGACAGCTTCTCGTCCAATTGGTTTGAGATTTTTCGCAAATTTTTCAGGAAGTTGCGGGGTTACAAGCTTGAGCATAGCTATGGTTGTATCGTCTTGCGGTGATGTAAAGATGTCTTTCACACGTCCTTCTTCTACAATGTTTCCCTGATTAAGAACAACAACGCGATGCGCTATGGTGCGTACAACTTCCATTTCATGGGTGATGAGCACAATCGTGAGATTGAGGTGTTTATTAATATCAGCAAGGAGCTCTAGAATAGATTGTGTTGTTTCAGGGTCAAGAGCAGAGGTGGCTTCATCTGATAACAATATTTTAGGATTAGCAGCAAGAGCGCGTGCAATGCCAACGCGTTGTTTTTGCCCTCCTGACAATTGTGCCGGATAGCAATATTCTTTCCCAGATAACCCAACCAATTCAATCAGTTCAAGGGCACGTTTGTGGCGTTGTTTTTTACTTACACCACTTAATTTAAGCGGCAATGCAATGTTATCAAGAATATTCTGCGATGAGAGAAGATTGAAATGTTGAAAAATCATCCCAATTCGTTGACGGTAAGGCGCCCATTCTATCTCTGATAGATTGGAAATATCAGCACCTTCAAAAAAAATGGACCCTGCATCAATCTTCTCTAACCCATTTAAACAGCGAATAAGTGTTGATTTTCCTGCTCCACTGCGCCCAATAATGCCAAGGATTTCACCAGCATGGATATTTAAAGAGAGATTATTAATTACCGGAACGCCAGCCGTTTTGTTAAAACAACGGCTGATGTTTTTTAAGGAGATAAGAGTAGGTTTTTCCATTCACAATTACTCGGATACTTGGCACAGTTACTCAGATATTTGGCACAATTACCAAGATGTTTGGGCGGTATTGCCAAAAATCTCTTTGATTTTTGCACGGATAAGATCGTTGTTGTAAGCGGCAACTAATTTTTTAACCCATGGCTCATCTTTTTCGCTCGTGCGTACAACGATGATATTATCATAAGGATTATTTTTTGCACTTTCCCATGCGACGACATCTTTTTCGAAGTTTAATCCGGAAACAATAGCCCAGTTTGTGTTTATAATTGCAAGATCAAAATCGTCAATAGCTCGCCCTAACATACCAGCATCGAGCTCACGAATTTGCAGGTTTTTAGGATTTTCGATAATATCAAGTGGAGATGCAAGAATATTATGAGGATCTTTTAACTTAATGAGACCTAAAGAATTGAGAAGAAGTAAGGCTCTTCCACCATTAGATGGGTCGTTCGGAATACCAACATGTGCACCATCACGAAGATCTTTTAAGTCTTTGACTTTATGCGAATAAACACCGATTGGAGCAATAAATGTATAGCCGACAATTGAAAGTTTATAGCCACGTTGTTTCATTTGTTCATTAAGATAAGGGGCGTGCTGAAAAGCATTCGCATCGATCTCTCCTGCGTTAACAGCGTCATTAGGCAAAGCGTAATCAGAAAAATAAACGAGTTCGATATCTAAACCGGCTTGTTTAGCCTGTTCAGCAGCAGTTTTCCAAATAATCGCATCCCGCCCTTCCATAATACCAAGTTTGATTTTTGATTTGTCTGCGGCCATGGAAAAAGCAGTAGACAAAAAAAGTGCAAAGAGAGAGAGGAATAATCCTATAATCCGACTACGAGAAAAATTTTTTAATGTCATATGCTTTTAACTTTCTTTTTCGAGAAATTTTTTGAGGGAAGTTTCAATATACTCTGTATCTTTTTAGGCAGATTTAAAGTTATACAAGCTTTAGAGAATATTCAATCACTTTTATTTTTTAAAGAGTATTATTTTTCCTTCTATTTTAGTTGTTTTGGGGGCTGATCATCATTTGTTCATAGAAATTCTCTGAAATTCAAATAATTAATTCTTTTATTGCAATCATTTGTTGAGGGAACCAATGCCCCTTTAAAAACTTCTGTAAGGGACAATTGGTTGAAGAACCGGACAATCAGATGATGCTTTAGCCGTAAATTCATGAAGAACATACTGCGCAATCAAGATCAAAAGGCCGTGTTCGTGTAGGCGATAAAGAGAGATTTTGTTGCAATGTTGTGGGGTTTTGGGGGGGAATAAAGGTTGCTGATCATTGGATTTAAATGCGGCAAATTTTTGCAAAGGCGAATTTTTGTCCTTCATATGTTTTAAGAGAGGAAGAAAAATAATGTTAAGAAAGAAATTTTTATCAACAATGATGACTTTATGGGCTTTAGGAGCGTCAGGGGTGGCTGTGACTGCTTTTCACGCGGAAGCTGGAACCATTACAGGAACAGTTGCTCGTGTTGCATCAGGTCAGGTATCTTTACGCACAGGTCCTGCGACAGCTTATAAAGTTATCGCAATGGTTCCAATGGGAGCAAAAGTGCAAATTTATGGCTGCCTATCCAATAAAACTTGGTGTTCTCTTAGTTATCATGGAAAAGTTGGTTGGGCATCTGCACGTTACGTCAATGTTAACGATGTTCCTACCATTGCTTTTAAAAAGATGCCAGCAAAATCAAAATCCATGGTAAAATCGCCAAAAGAAAAAGTAAAACAGGCTGTTTCCGACTTTAAAGCTCTTCCGGCGATTCAAAAAACACGGAAAAATATGCAAAAACTATACAGAACAGATATGATTATCGATTCTACAGGTGTTAAAAAAAGGGATGAACGAACAATTTTAAATCCGTCGCAAAAAGCACAAGGCGTTTCTGTAAAGCACGTGAGTGCTTATAATCCCTCCTTTCCTGATAATGTCAATTACAAAAATTTTGAACGTAATGAAACGCGTTACCGTGTCGTGACCTATCCTGCTCGATAAGGGTAAAGTTAATTTCATAACCGGAATGACAAATAGGATCAGCAGCATGAAGCAAACAATGCTTATGCTGCTGATCCTATTGTACCGTAAAATGTCATTAAGGCGGCAATGCTTAACTTAAGGTGGCGAGGCATTCAAGGATATTCAGAGTCAAATTTGACAATACCTTGGATTACAGTTCTTTAGGATGGTGATATGAACCTTCAGCTGGGGAAGGTTATACTGAAGAGAAGCCGGACTTTTGACAGGACCGGCTAGGGGCTCTTTGTCCTTCGGACAGGGCGTTAATTTGCGGACTTAGGCTTTATCAAATTACGAGAAATGAGCAATTCAGCAATTTGAACAGCATTCAATGCTGCTCCTTTTCTTAAATTATCGGCGACAACCCAGAAAGCTAAACCATTTTCAACGGTGATATCTTCACGAACACGGCTAATAAAGGTATCATCTTCTCCGGTACCTTCATAAGGTGTGGTATAACCACCATCTTCGTGTTTATCGATAAGCTGACAGCCTGGTGCATCGCGGAAGAGCGCTTGTGCTTCAGATGCGCTTAGTGGTTTTTCAAATTCAACATGGACGGCTTCGGCATGACCGATAAAGACAGGGACCCGAACAGCAGTGGCTGTTAATTTAATTTTCGGATCGAGAATTTTCTTCGTCTCAACCGTCATTTTCCATTCTTCTTTTGTATAACCATCTTCCATGAAAACATCGATATGAGGAATGACATTAAAGGCAATGCGTTTAGTGAATTTTTTTGATGTAATTGGGTCTGCAACAAAAACTGCACGTGATTGTTCGAAAAGTTCGTCCATTCCTTCTTTACCAGCTCCAGAAACAGACTGATATGTAGAGACAACAACACGTTTAATGATTGCAGCATCATGGAGAGGTTTTAAAGCTAAGACCAGTTGAATTGTTGAACAATTAGGATTTGCTATAATATTACGCTTAGAAAAGGCATTTATAGCTTCGCCATTGACTTCAGGGACTATCAACGGAACATTGGCATCATAGCGCCACGTGGAGGAATTATCGATGACGACACAGCCGGCAGCAGCAATTTTAGGGGCGTATTCTTTGGAAATGCTCCCTCCCGCAGACATAAGACAAAAATCTGTGTCAGAAAAATCGTAAGTATCCAGTGCTTTTACTTTTAAAGTTTTATCTCCATAAGAAACTTCTTGTCCTAATGAGCGTCGTGATGCTAGAGGGACAATTTCATGCGCAGGAAAACCACGTTCTTCTAAAATTGTAAGCATTTCACGACCAACATTTCCGGTTGCGCCGACAATTGCAACTTTATAACTCATTTTCTATATACTCCTCATGTCTCTCCACGTTTATTCCCCGTGCTATACTCAGGAGAGAGTGAGTTGGTCAAGGAACATCATTAAATTATATTTTTGATTTTCAACAACTCAATTTTGTGCACACCAATCATCATTGTTAGCACAATAAATTGTTTTATTTCAAATAATACGTCTCTTTTAATCTTTCAGAATTGAAAAAATTGAATATTTTACGCTAAGCTATTATCTCTTTAGAAAACACTTTAATTAAGTGAATTTCTTATCTTCTGTCAATTGTTTACCTTCTCACTTTTGAATTTTTTAAGGATGGTATTACGTATCGCGTTGGTGGAATCTTTTAATACTTTATCTGTTAATTGTTGAATTATTTAATTTTCTCCCTATACCTTTAAAAGCGAAGCTTCCTATTACAGTCTGTAAACAGCTAGATTCTAGCGGCTTCCCATTTTTCACTTAAACTAAAGGCTCAACAAGCAGGCCTAAAAATATTTAAAAAGATATTGGGCATCTAAAAAACATTTGAATGTTTCAAGGAGGTATGCGTGCTTCATATCCTCATGCCTTAAATGATAGAATTTATGGCACAACAGGATAAACTTAAGTATCCATATATAGATAAATTCTTATGAAAGTTATATATATTTTTTTCGTGTCTATTTTTTACTTTATATTTCTTATTTTTACTTTAATCCTGTTATGCTATAAAATATCATTATTTGGAGTATGGTAGTATAAGATCTTTGATTTTTCTCGATATATTTAAGTGTTTTTTTAGTGCGTTGGAATATTCTTAGGCTTGTTTGGAGAGCCTTTTGTTTAAGTGACTCATATGAGTGGAAAGTTGTTGAACACTCACATATTTATGTTTAATAAAAGAGCAAGTTAGCACCTCATACATTTTTTAGCACCCAATGTCGTTACAGCTCTTGGTTTGTGAGACGATTCAATAAGAGGTATGCCTTTTTGTACATTTTTACTCACACGCCAACTTTGCTTGTAATGTGCAAACAAGTGATTTTGATTGATTCAATATAGAACACGTTTGAAATGAAAGAATTTTACGATATTCGAAACACTTATTCAATATCAATAACGTTAGATTATGATTATAAATCAATGCACTATTTCTAAGTTAAACTCGTTAGAATTCGGATTATTTACAAATCAGATTAGATTAAGCATTTTCATTCTCATGAAGTGTGGGGAGACAGTCACAATTCTTGTCAAGATTATTAAGGACTTTGATTATCCTTGCAATGAACTTATGAAAATAAGGGGTTATTTTTTTCATCAGAAATCAACTGCAAAATTGCTCTTTGTTTTTTGCGGGTCAGTATTCTGAAATTTTTTAAAAGTAAATATTCTGCTTTGCTTGCTATTCTGTCATCACAATGATAGAGGTTCTCTTCTTTTTTTGCGCCATCAGAATAAAAGAAGGAAACGGGAACATCTAATATATGAGCAATTTCCTGTAAACGTCTTGCACTTACGCGATTTAAGCCTTTTTCATACTTTTGGATTTGTTGGAATGTTACGCCTAAATGACTTCCTAATTGTTTTTGAGAAAACCCCATGACGTTTCTTCTAAAGCGAATTTTTTTGCCTAAAGAAATATCGTAAAAATGTAGATTTTTGGCTTTCACTTGATGTCCCCACCGGTTGCGAGCGCCCTCGCATTAGTATTCCGGGGTCTGGAAGTGCTGAAACCGAGTCAGCCCCTTGCTTTTAGTGCTGAAAGCACTTGGACATAACAAGAGCCCCCGGAAATTCCGGGATATCCGCAAAAGCGGGCTAATCTTTATGCTCGGTTTCGGGCTTCCAGGCCCTATTGATCGTCGCGTATACGACCAAAAACACAAGCCTTCTTCATAAGGCAATTACTTTCAATCGTCAATTGAAATTACAACAGTGTTTCTTGTTTGTTTTTTCAAGTTTTCATGTAATTAATGCGTATATTATACATAAAAAATATTGCTTGAGATACTTTAGATACTTGTAAAAATTGTAAAGCGAAATTAAAGGGTGATGGTAAGGTAATGGGGTGATTTTCTCCTTTACGATTTTATGTTTTTTCCCCAAAATTAGGTTGCTTCTCCGTTTCAAAGATTACGCAAACAGATGAATATTCTTGTCCCGATATGGTATACATAAGATGATATAACTTGTCGTTTTTATTCATCTTAAATCGAGGTATCTCAAATATGTTGTTCGTAAATAGTATAAATTAAAGTCCATGAAATATAACAATCTTTATGTTTAATATAATAAATTTCATTTACCTGAGTTGGTTAAAAATGTTATTATAATTCTTGCTTTTAAGAAGTTCATAAGAGCCATTTTTATTCAGATGCTTGTGTGGTGCAAGCGAATGGTTTTGATTGCTTCAGTATGAACAGGCTGGAATGAGAGAATCTGATGATATTTTTGGCTTTTGTTACAAGGTGTAAAGCGATATAAATATCTTTATTGTAAAACTCTTTTTTCAGAAATCGTAAATATTGAGATATCATATTAATAGAGGCTTGATAATAGTGGGCTTGTAGAGGGAAATTGCATGAGGATTTTTTATTTTTTATGCGTTATTTCTTCATTGTTTTGCAAAGGGCGCGCTTCTGAGGCAAGCATAATGGGAACGCCATCACGAATCGGGTAGGCAAGTTTGGCTTTGAGAGAAATGAGCTCTTGTGTTTTTCGGTTGAAAGAGAGAATACCTTTCGTCATTGGGCAGACGAGCAATTCGAGCATTTTGGGATCTGTGGTCATTTTTTTCATGTTTGGACATTCATTAGTTTAAGCGGTAATCTGTTCCTGTTTGTTTCATGAGCGAGCGTTCTGTTAATGCAAGAAGAGTTTGAGCACGGCTTTCGATATCTGGAGCTTCAAGGAGAGCTTGTTTTTCTGCTGGTGTAAAGGGGATAAGAGCTGAAAAAGCATTAACCAATATAGGTGTAGGGGCTTCTATGATGCTGCTCCAATTATATTCCATTTCATGTATGGTTAGATATTTTTCTACAACGTCGAGTAAGTTCTCTCGGTTAATGCTTTCTTCAATATCAAATTCTTGCAAGTCTTTTATGTTTGATTGGATGAGAGCTGTTCGATAGGATTTTGTGTTTTTCAATTCTTGTTCTAAAGTGAAGCGGCAAACACCTTGTAAGATAATGAACAGTTGTCCGTTTCCTGTTTCACTGTAGTTTGTAATGCGCCCTATACAGCCTGTTTTATAAAGTTGTGTAGAGAAGCGATCTGTATCCGATGAAAGTGGTTGAATAATGCCCAATAGACGATCAGTTACCATAACATTTTCAATCATTTCAAGTGATTCTGGTTCAAAAATATTGAGTGATAAAAAACCACCGGGTAGTAAGAGTGCACCTTCTAAAGGAAAAAGAGCAATTTGCTTTGGAAGATCATTTTCGCAATTGTAAGAGATATTACCAGCTTTCATGAGTATTTTGTCACCTTTGTTCGGTAGTTTAGTCTGTAAATAGTCGCAATTTATGACACTATTGAGAAAGAAGAAAACCCACTTCTTGTGCATTAAAATCATACTTATAAAATACTTGAAGTCCTTATTCTAAAAAAAGAATATGAAACCCTATATTTAAGGTTGAACTGCGCGAGAAAGAATATTGCTTTGCGATCTTGTTAGTGTGTGACGTTTTGCATGATTTTCAAGAGGTATTTTTGTTTATAGCTTTTGATTTTTGTCTTAAATTTCCTAAAATGTGTTCCTTGCAATTTTTGTAAGGTTCAAAAAGATACTATTATAAATCTTTTGAAGCAGCTTATGCAAGTTTTAAAATGAGAACATTTTCATCACTTTACTAATGACAGTGTGATAAAGATGGGTTATAGATTAGAACATGCTGGAAAGAGCGTTATTGTTTCTTTCATTCTTTTGCGGGAGAGTGCAGATTGCGAGTTTTCGCATTGCCGCCGAAGGGGAAATAGCCCATAATCTCTCAGGCTTTAAGGACCGTAAAAGGAAGAAGGCAGATCTGGAAAGTCGGGAGAACCCGCGCCGAAGGTGTAAGCGAAAAATTTTTTCGCGAGTCTCTCAGGTTGATGACAGAGGGGGCAGAGACGACCATATTCTGTGGGCGTTAGCGCAGCTTTGGAGTTATTATGGGTACAGCACAAGAAACATCTTTTTTAAAAACACTTCCTTTATATGATTTGCATGAAAAAGCAGGAGCAAAATTTGGTGCTTTTGCGGGCTGGAACATGCCTTTAACTTATCCTCTTGGCGTTTTAAAAGAGCATCTTCATACGCGTGCACATGCAGGACTTTTTGATATTTCTCATATGAAATTGATTGCGGTTGAAGGGGCACAAGCTGTGGAATTTTTGTCCTATGCTTTTCCCATTGATGCAGCAGCTTTAAAGATTGGGCATTCACGGTATAATTATTTGCTTAATGAGCAGGCTGGTATTCTTGATGATCTTATCATTACCCGTTTGGAAGAGGGTCGTTTTATGTTGGTCGCCAATGCTGGGAATGCACAGGCTGATTTTGTAGAATTGGAAAAGCGTGCGGTTGATTTTGAATGTCAAGTGATTGCCCTTGAAAGGGTATTGCTTGCGCTTCAAGGTCCTGAAGCGGCAGCTGTTCTTGCTGATGCTGATTTACCAGGGAATGAATTGTTCTTTATGCAAGGATTCGAACCACAACAGGATTGGTTTATAACGCGTTCTGGTTATACGGGAGAGGATGGTTTTGAAATTGCTTTGCCTATAGGGCATGCGCATATGTTGGCTGAAAAATTGCTGAGTGATTCTCGTGTTGAGTGGATTGGACTTGCAGCACGCGATAGCTTGCGGTTGGAAGCGGGGCTGTGTTTGCATGGAAATGATATTACCCCTGATACGACACCTATTGATGCGGCTCTAACATGGGCTGTTCCTAAAAGTGTTCGAGAAAAAGCACAATTTTATGGTGCGAAGGCTTTTCTTGAAGCACTGCAAAAAGGACCGGCTCGTTGTCGTGTTGGATTAAAACCGCAAACGCGCCAACCTATTCGTGCCGGTGCGGTGCTTCTTGATGATCAAGGTAATGAGATTGGCGTTGTAACATCAGGTGGTTTTGGTCCTTCTTTTGATGGTCCTGTCGCGATGGGTTACGTTCCTGTTGATTTTAAAGTTGAAGGGACACAAGTCTTTACAGAACTGCGAGGCAAAAAGATTGTATTATCAGTTCATTCTCTTCCCTTTGTTGAACAACGTTATTTTAAAGGATGATTTTTTATGTCTAAAACTTATTTTACACATGACCATGAATGGCTTAGCGTTGAAGGGCAAGTGGTGACTGTTGGGGTTACGCATTATGCGCAAGAGCAATTAGGGGATTTGGTTTTTGTTGATTTACCACAAAGTGGAACAAAACTTTCCAAAGGAGAGGCGGCGGCTGTTGTAGAATCAGTGAAGGCGGCTTCAGATGTTTATGCTCCTCTTGATGGTGAAGTGGTCGAAATAAATGAAGCCTTGGCTGATAATCCTGAATTGGTAAATCAGAAAGCCGAAACAGAAGGCTGGTTATGGAAAATGACATTGCAGGATGAGACACAACTGGAGGGGTTGTTGGATAAAGATGCTTATAAGGCTTTGATTGGATGAGTGGCATGATCGAGCGTTCTTTTTCTTCTCGACATATTGGGCTGCGTCCTGATGAAACACAAAAAATGCTTGATGTTTTAGAGCTTGATTGTGTTGAGACACTCATTTCTCAAGCTGTTCCACACTCTATCCACTTGGGACGTTCATTGAATCTTCCAGAGGCTGCTAGTGAAGGACAAGCCTTGGAAGAACTCTCCAAGATGATGGAGCGTAATTGTGTGCACAAAAGTTTTATTGGGCAAGGATATCATGGAACTTATGTGCCTCCGGTTATTTTACGAAATCTGTTTGAAAATCCTGCTTGGTATACTGCTTATACGCCTTATCAAGCAGAAATTAGCCAGGGTCGTCTAAAACTTTTGTTTTATTTTCAGACATTGGTTAGTGAACTAACAGGTTTGCCTGTTTCTGCTGCTTCCCTTCTTGATGAAGCAACTGCTTTAGCTGAAGCCAATGCCCTTGCTTTTCGCTTTTTCCGTGAGAAAAAAACAAAAATTTCTCTTCAGAGTCTTTTACACCCTCAGATTTTAAGTGTTGCGCAAACGCGTGCTGAAACACAAGGGATTCAGATTAGCCAAAATGGCGAAATTGATTCTGATACAGCGGCAATTGTTTTATCTTGGCCAGATACAAAAGGTTCTTTTCATGATTACAGTGAGATCATAAAAGAGGCAAAGGAAAAGGGAGCTTTAGTTATCGTTGTAGCTGATCCTTTAGCGCTTACCCTTCAGGAGCCACCGGCTCAATGGGGGGCAGATATCGTTGTTGGCTCTATGCAGCGTTATGGCGTTCCGATGGGATTTGGTGGTCCACATGCTGGTTACCTTGCCGTGAGTGATGCGTTAACGCGTCTTATTCCAGGGCGTATTGTTGGTCAATCCGTGGATACCAAAGGACGCGTTGGTTTTCGTTTAGCTTTGCAAACACGTGAACAACATATTCGGCGCGATAAAGCGACGTCAAATATTTGTACAGCGCAGGCTTTGTTGGCTAATATGGCAACCGCTTATGCTGTTTGGCATGGGCCAAAAGGCTTACAAGAAATTGCGCAGCGAATTCATCATTTAACATGTCGTTTTGTTGCTGGTTTAGAAGCAGCAGGGGTTCGTGTTGAAGGGAAAAGCTTTTTTGATTGTGTGAGTATTTCTGTTAAGGGAAAAGCGCGAGAGATTGCGCATCAAGCCAAAATAGGTGGGCGCCTTATTCGTGTTCTCGATGATGACACTATTGCAATCAATTTTGATGAATTATCGACAGAAGAAGATGCTGGTGCTTTAGCGCAGCTTTTTGGGGCAAAATTAGGCGATCAGGTTTCTCCACGACTCTTTGGAAAAAAACGGGATGCTGCTTTTCTTTCTCAGCCTTTTTTTCATGCGGTTCATTCAGAGACAGATATGATGCGCTTTTTGCGTCGTTTGGCGGATAAGGATTTGGCGCTGGATCGCGCTATGATCCCTCTTGGTTCTTGTACAATGAAGCTTAATGCCGCGGCTGAATTAATGCCTGTAAGTTGGGCTAGCATGGCCAATATACACCCCTTTGTTTCACAAGAGGATGCAGCGGGATATTTGGAGATGATCAACCAGTTAAATGCGTGGTTGTGCGAAATTACAGGATTTGCGCAAGTTTCTTTTCAGCCAAATTCTGGTGCTCAAGGTGAATATGCTGGGCTTTTGGCTATCCGACGATATTACCAATCACGGAGAGAACATCAACGTACAGTTTGTCTTATTCCTGCATCTGCGCATGGTACCAATCCAGCCTCGGCCCATATGGCAGGGATGGAAGTCGTTGTGGTAAAATGTTTAAGCGATGGTGATGTTGATGTAGACGATCTCAAGATGAAAGCGCAATTGCATAAAGATAAATTGGCCGCTCTCATGATTACTTATCCTTCAACCCATGGTGTTTATGAAGAAAGTATTAAGGAAATTTGTTCTATTATTCATGAAAATGGCGGACAAGTTTATTTTGATGGTGCTAATCTCAATGCCCTTGTGGGTCTTGCTCGTCCTGCGGATATTGGCGCTGATGTTTGTCATATGAATCTTCATAAAACATTTGCTATTCCTCATGGTGGTGGTGGTCCTGGTATGGGACCAATTGGAGTTGCAGCGCATCTCAAACCATTCTTACCAGGTCATGAACAAGATGGGACAACACATGCGGTTTCGGCTGCTCCTTATGGAAGTGCGTCTATTCTTGCGATTACATGGATGTATATTCGAATGATGGGGGCTGATGGCTTAAAATATGCAACACAAATAGCCATTTTAAATGCCAATTATATTGCTGCACGTCTTTCAGCTGCTTATTCCATTCTTTATCGGGGCAAGCATGGACGTGTTGCGCACGAATGTATTGTGGATACACGCGTGTTGAAAGAGCAGTATGGGGTGAGTGTTGATGATATTGCAAAACGTCTCATTGATTATGGATTCCATGCGCCCACGATGTCGTTTCCTGTTCCGGGAACTTTGATGATTGAGCCAACGGAATCGGAACCAAAAGCAGAGATTGATCGTTTTTGTGATGCTTTACTCTCTATTGCTGAAGAAGCTAAGAAAGTTGGTAGCGGGGTTTGGCCAAAAGACAATAATCCATTGGTGAATGCCCCTCATACAGTGGCAGATACTTTAGATGATGCTTGGGCACGACCCTATTCGCGACAAGAAGCTGCTTTTCCCAACAGTTTTCTTGATCCAGCCAATAAATATTGGCCTCCTGTATCGCGTATTGATAATGTTGCGGGAGACAGAATGCTCATTTGTTCGTGCCCGCCATTGGGAAATACCTATTAAATAACAAATATGTATTTAATTTGTTTATTTGCATAAACAAAAAAGCCCACACATTTTGTGTGGGTTTTATGCTTGTTGATCATGTTACTATGGAATTATTTGTCTATTTTCTAGAATTTTGCATTGTTTTTTTATAACATGAGCAAAATCAAAAAAGTCGACAAAAAGCTGTGTTTTGTCGGCAATAGGCATGCTCTCCTTTGCCTTCTACCGTATGGCATGGTTTTAGTGACTAGGCGGCATCGGTCTCGCCAGCTAGTTCACGTAAACGAGAGCGAAACCTACGGGGGATAGGGTCACGTCTGTTGCATGTGTTGTGATATACTCCTTCTCACTAGGGTGACGACGACCGGTTGTAGAAAGAATAAAATCAATTTTAGTGTTTTTGATGATAAAGACACGCGAAACTCTGTTGTTGCATCTTTTCGAGTCAAGAATTGTCTAAATATTTCTCTTTAATCTGCTTTTTGTAAATATGACGCAAAAATATGTAAAAACACCTGTTAGAATGAGCAAACGCAAAGCCAAATGTATTATGGGTGTTTTTTACAAGGTGTCTTATAAAAAGCCGGCACATCTTTCCACTTCATTGCAAGTCAGTTTGTAACTTTACAGCGCTGTTTTTCTAAGAGCTCGTGTGCTTTAGCTGTTGCTTGTAAATCAACATCCAAACTTAACGCAGCCACATGTTTTGAGTCAGAGATTGAGAAAAAAAGAGCTTTATGAGTAGTTCCAGCTTTTGTCTGTCAGATGAGGGCGAGGGGATTGCGTATTTCTGTTGACGTAACCTTTGAAACTGGAAGACAATCTCATTTTGGGAAAATGTAAAGCCGTAAAGGTAAAACTCAATCCTCAGTTTGTCATCTCCTTTTAATTCAGCTTTGCGGCTTTCAAAAGCATTTAAAGCAATGTTTTTTTAATAATGGGGATTGCACATTGCTCCACACTTTTATTTATTGTGTTTTTTAATGGGGGCACGACCCTCATGTAAAACAGAACGCTCCAAAAAGAATATACTTGGGTTGTTAATTCACATGTTTGTTTTAAAGAGATATTTCGCTCCTAATCCCATTTCGCGACGGCGCTTGTGAATGGTGTAAGGGTAAATCTATTGATCCCCCAATCTTTACGCTTCATAACGGAGTAAGCCGGCACTATCCATACACTTTGCCAGCGCCTAATGTTATAGCTCTTGGCACTATGGTTCATAAGAGGCATTATTCTTTTCTTAAATCATTTTTATCTACACATAGTCCAGCTTGTGGTATGCAAGCGAATGATTTTAATTGGGAAATTAATTTTAAAAACTTTGTAGTAGATTCTTTTTTGTCAATTTATGGGGAAAGGCTAAGTTTTTGTATTTTAGATGAAAGCTACTTCCATAAAACAGTCCATTAACTTGTCTGTTTTGAGATTTCTGTGAATGTACGGTATCTATGACCATTCTATGTGGTTGATTGTTGTAAAATCTTTTGTAAAAGCCCCTCAATTTTCTAAAATGATGATTTTTATCAATTTATTTCTTTATGGCTAAAGAGTTTTTATGTGTAAATGTATTTATAGCGGGAGCCAAGAGATGTTAGAATTTCATTGGGGAGGGTATCGGCATCTATAGATACTTTTTCAAGTGTTTGATGGCGACCAATGAGCTCTACCCAGTCACCAGTTTGAGGTTTTTGTTCAAGATCGGTCGTATCTACAATAATGGAATCCATAGAAACCCGCCCAACCATGGGAAGTTTGTGCCCGTTGAAATAAACAGTTCCTTTATTCGAAAGAGCACGGAGCCAGCCGTCTGCGTAGCCTATAGAAATGGTTGCAAGAGTGCTTGGTCTGTTGGTTATAAAGCTTTCTGCATAACCAACAGGTGCTCCTATATCAACAACGCGGCTTTGAATGACTTGGGCTTCAAGTTTTAAAACAGGTTTCAGAGGTGATGGGTGTTTTCCCCGCGGATCAACTCCGTAAAGTGCAATGCCTGGACGAACAAGATCAAAATAAAAATCTGATCCTAGAAAGATACCTCCAGAATTGGCAAAGGAAACTTTGCAAGCAGGCAATTGCGCAAGGATAGTTTTGAAAGAAGTCAATTGGGCATAATTTGATGGGTGGGTATCATCTTCTCCGTTAGAAAGATGACTAAGAATATATTTTATTTCTGCTTTTTCGAAAATTGTAGGGTGTTTGATGAGTTTTTGTAACTCTTTTTGATCCAGTCCTAATCGGTTCATATGGGTATCGATTTGAACAATTGCTGGAAATTTTTTATCTTTTTTTTGACAAATTTTTTGCCAATTTTCAATGGCATTCCAAGAGTTTAGAACAGGAACAATACCAGATTGTGCGACAAACTCTTCTGCTAAGTGTGGAAGTCCATTCAGAAGGGCAATCGTGACATTTGATGGTAAAATGCTTTTTAATTGGAGTGCTTCTCTGATTTGTGCGACAAAAAAAGTGCGACAACCAGCTTGATAAAGGGCAGGAGCAATTTTGTGAGCTCCTAATCCATAGGCATTTGCTTTTACAACTGCTGAACATTGTGTTGGAGCTACACGTTTGGCTAAAGTGATATAATTGGCAACAATGGCACTGACATCGATGGTTGCTACAGCTGTATAGAGTGATGTATTTATTTCATCATTAACGGATTTGTTCATTTTAAAAGCTTATCTGTGTTCGTGAAATACGGAGTTTTTTGGTTGTTTCATTGAGGTTCTTTACGATATAGGGGAAAGACACTATTTGCTATGGTCAAAATCATAAGAAGCCTATGCTGCCATTAAAGTCATTTTTTATGTAAAATGGTACTCTGGATATAAGAAATAGTTTAGTTTTATTTGTGTTGTTATCAACATGGTATCTTCTAATGATTTGTAAAACATAGACTTTTTTACTTATTTGCCCTCGTTTAGGCATATAAAAAATAAACATAATTTATTGTATTGTATCATTTTGAAGAGTGCAATGTTAGACTATTATTGCTGGTGTGATTGTTTTGATTAAATATTGCATTGGCTTCTTATTTAGAGAAGGTAAAATGATTAAATTAACCACGTTAAATCAATGCATTACAAGTTTTCTACCATGAGGGGGAAGATTACTCATCTGTGCAATTTTGGATGTTGTCTCATGCACTTAAAATTATTTTTATTGAATAGAAAACAGTGTGTAAACACTTTTTGATACATTAAAACTGTTGATTTAGAAAACTCGTTGATTTGGATATTATTTGTTTTCAAGATGGATTGGGTATCCAGTATTTACTTTCTAGTCTTTGATTGGTTTTAAGTGAAATCAATTTTATCGCTTATAGAGTGCACTAGACTCATTTATTTAATTTTGACATAAAAGTGTTAACCTTGAGGTTTTTGTGTTGAGAAAATTGTTGGCAGATGGTTGTGCAAGTACTATATCACGTCAAAGATTCGAAATTTAACGTTCAATAAAGATATGGGGAAGAGTATGAATACGTCTGCTACCAATGTTCCGTCAAGCATCAGCAGCGTTGCAAATTTTCCGATTCCTGAGAATGTGTTCGCCCTTACTGTCCAAGAGGTTTGTCATTATACAGATCGGTTATTTAAATTCCGTCTGAATCGTCCGGAAAGTTTTCGTTTTCGTTCGGGTGAGTTTGTTATGATCGGTTTGCCAAATGCAGAAAAGCCGATTTATCGCGCTTATTCGATTGCAAGTCCCTTTTGGGATGAACAGCTTGAGTTTTTTTCGATAAAAGTTCCAGGGGGACCTTTAACCGAGCATCTCCAAAAAATTAAAATTGGTGATACAGTTCTCATGCGTAAAAAATCTACAGGAACGCTGGTGCTTGATGCTCTTATTCCTGGAAAACGTCTTTATCTTCTTTCAACTGGGACGGGGATTGCTCCTTTTGCAAGCCTTATTCGTGATCCTGAAACTTATGAAAAATTTGCAGAAGTTGTCCTTATTCAAACAACGCGCGAAAAAAATGAGTTAATTTATGCAAAAGATCTTGTTTCCTCTTTGCAACAAGATCCACTCATTGGAGAGTATGCACAACAGTTGAGATTTTATCCTATGACTACTCGTGAAGCTTCTGAGCATATGGGCCGTATTACGACTGTTATGGAAAGTGGGGACTTTTTTGAAACAACAGGCCTTCCTAAGATTCATCCTGATGAGGATCGGGTGATGATTTGTGGTTCCATGGCTATGTTAAAAGATTGCGCAAGGATGTGTGAAAGCTTTGGTCTTGTTGAAGGGGCCAATAATGCTCCTGCTACTTATGTTGTAGAGCGCGCTTTTGTGGAGTAATGAGTGGGAAAGTTGATGCTTTATCTTCTTTCAAACCGGTACGGTTTTTTTTCTTTTGCAAGCTTTATTCGTGAGCCTGACATTTATGAAAAATTTTCAGAAGTTGTTCTTATTTAAATAACGCGCGAAAAGAATGAGTCAATTTGTGCAAAAGATCTTGTTTCCTTTTTGCAATAAGATCCACTCATTGTGGGGCATATGCACAACAGTTGAAATTTTATCCTATGACCACTCGTGAGCTTTCTGAGCATATGGGGCGTATTACGACTGTTATGGAGAGTGGGTGCTTTTTTGAAACAAGCGGCTTTGAAACAATAGCACTTCCCCAAATTCATCTCGATGAAGATCGGGTGATGATTTGTGTTTCCATGGCAATGTTAAAAGATTGCGCAAGAATGTGTGAAAGCTTTGGTCTTGTTGAAGGGACTGATATTCTTGCACTTTAACATTATATTGTAGAAAGAGCTTTTTTCGAGGGAGAGGGAAGTTGTGATGCGGTATATGCTAATGCAGTAATCGAATCCCAATCACTTATGGCAATAAGTTTTTGGGGCGCTATCCAAGAACCTCCAACGCAGAAGACATTGGGCAGTTGGAGCCATTGTGGTGCACTTTTTTGTGTAATACCGCCTGTTGGGCAAAACCAGATATCAGAGAAGGGAGATGCTAAAGCTTCGATGAAGGAAATACCTCCAGCAGCTTCAGCAGGGAAAAATTTAAGATATGAATAGCCTTTGTTTAATGCTTGCATGAGTTCACTTGGGGTCATTGCAGCGGGAAGAAGGGGAATTTCACTATTTTTTGCACAATTGATTAGTTCATTGGATAATCCGGGGCTTACAATAAACTTGGCTCCAGCTTGTTCGGCTTTTTCGTAATGTGTTGTGTTGAGAATTGTGCCGGCTCCAACAATTGCTTCAGGGACTTCTTGTGTGATTTTCTGAATTGCTTTGAGGGCATTTGGTGTTCGCAAGGTGATCTCAATTGTTTTTAATCCACCTTTGACAAGAGCGCGTGTTAAGGGTACAGCACTTTGTAGATTGTCAATGAGTAAAATAGGTATGACAGTTTGTCCTTGGAGATATAATAAAAGCTTTTTTCTTTTTTGGCACATGATATTTTTTCTTCTTGGAGATGATATTATTTGTATCGTTTGATTAAGCACAATATGTTAAAGAGTACATGAATAAATCTTGAAATTGAATGAAACGCGCGTTATGGCAAAACACATGGAAAAGAATTTTAAAGTTGCTGCACTTTATTGCTTTGCAGATTTGAAGCATTATCATCAATTACAAAAACCTTTGCAGGATTTATGTCAAGCAAAGGATATCAAAGGCACTCTGCTTTTAGCACAAGAGGGCATTAATGGAACAGTTGCTGGTTCTTGTGATGCGATTGAGGCATTGGTGGATTTTATTACGGCTGAGCCAGCGTTTCAAACGCCGGAGATTAAATATTCATGGGCATCAAAAATGCCTTTTCATCGCATGAAAGTGCGGTTGAAAAAAGAGATTGTGACAATGGGGGTTGAAGGGGTTGATCCGCTAAAAGTTGTTGGTACTTATGTCGATCCTGAAGATTGGAATGCTCTTATTCAAGATGAAGAGACAATTTTAATCGATACACGGAATGACTATGAATATGCGATAGGGAGTTTTCAAGGAGCGATTGATCCGCAGATTAAAACATTTCGCGAATTTCCTGAATGGGTGCGTAAATATGAGGCTGAGTTAAAGAAAAAAAAGAAAATTGCCATGTTTTGTACAGGTGGTATTCGGTGTGAAAAATCAACAGCTTATGTTCGTGATCTTGGTTATGAGCAAGTCTACCATCTAAAAGGAGGTATTCTAAAATATTTAGAAAAAATTCCAAAAGAGAAAAGTTTATGGTGGGGTGAGTGTTTTGTTTTTGATGAGCGTGTTTCTGTTCAACATGGTCTTGAAGAATGTGGACGCGAATTATGTCGCGCGTGTCGTTCTCCTCTTAATGCTGAAAGCAAACTATCGCCTCATTATGAGGAAGGTGTTTCCTGTGATGCTTGTTATAACACGCGTAGTGAAGCCGATAGAGAGCGCTTTCGTGAGCGCCATAGGCAATTTCAATTGTTGAAGTTGCGTGCAATTGATTCTCATCAAGGGACATAAGGATATCGCAGTGTAGAGTTTTAAGTTGTAGCATTTTTCTCTTAAATTTAAGAGAAAAGAGTTTTTTAATATTGGTAGAAAAATATTTTATAAGACCGGATATTATTCGGTCTTTTTGTTTATGTTAAATTATTTGACTTATAAATAATCATTATAGATTGTTCGCTCTCCTTGACTTTATAGGATTGAGTTTTCAGATACTTTTCATTTTAAAATAGAACAGCCGTTCACCAACAGCGCAGAGGAGGGAGATTTATAGATTAAGAGAAAAGCGTATGAATAAGATGTGATTAATAAGAGGAGATGAAAAAGCAGATGCTAGGTGGAAAAAATAAAATGATAATAGGAGTTTATGATTTCAGAATTTAATATAATACATTAATTTATAATGATAATTTATTTTCATTTGAATAAAAGAGTTCAATATTGTGAACTTTATTGCTTTCAGATTAGATGAGAACGAATCGCGTAAAGCTCATTCACTTGTACGTTGCAAATGGGAGCAACGTGTGGACAAAAATCATTTTAGATAAGGTGTTATGAAACATTTCAATGTAGGAGTTTCTGCAATATTGGGAGTTGGCAGATAGAATGGGAGCGTTTGTTTTTAATTTCATAAGTATAAAGAGGGTGAGATGTAGTTGATCTATATCATACAAGCTATATTATACGGGGATTTCTTCATGATATTTTGCTTAAGCGATGCTGTGAAATGAATGTGGAAGCAGGGATGTTTTTTAGGATGTAAATGAGAAAGATGATGGCGTTTTGTTGGGGGAAGGACACGTTATCTTTAAAGACGATGGTGCTTTAGTCGTTACTATCCTCAGTCTTCAATGTTGGTCATCTTTGCATTTAAGAGGATATATAAGAGGTACTCCTTTTTTCAATTGTTTTTTATTTGTGATGCGCAAAAGAATGATTTTAATTGATTCATTGTAAGAGGGTTGAAATAAGAGGATTTTATAATGGGATTTTTGTTTAAGGGCACAATAATAAATTGTCATTATAAATTAATGTTTTGAGTAATTTATTTTGCGTTATTTTCTGCTGCGGATATTAGGAGATAGAATAGGGTAAAGAAACGAGGGGCTTTAAACGCAAGACAGTGATTTATGTTGCACGGATAATGTAAGGGGTGTGATCTCATGAAAGCGGATGGATGGCTTTGTCTGGGGGAGAGTGTTGTTTTTTTGCACCATTTTATCTTTAAGAATTAAAAAATGTTTAAAATTAAAAAAATGATTGAAATGAGAAAGGATTCGTTTTATAGGATGCCTTGCCCAAAGTCGCACGTGCCTGTGGGTGTCCGCTGGTTCTCAAATGGTGAGATTAACCGGTACGGTACCTGGAACTAACCGCTCCAGTCATTCTTACAGCCAATTGCAAGAATGAGGACATCTTGAAGCAACGACGGTGCGGGCCTTTCTGGTGTCTTCCAGCTTTTAAATGCTGGGATAACTATAGAGGCACACCTCATTGCCTTCAGTGCGGAAGTGGTTTTCTCAACTCCAATCAAAAAGGCAGATAAAATAGAATAACGCGGCTTCGCGCTGTTCTTTCGCTGCATGCAATGCTAATTTCTGATTTTTTGTAATCAGAATGGGGATGGTTGTTGTGTGTTTTTTGTCCTTTAGCTTTTGGCAGTTTTGGCTGTCCAAGCATAGAGTGGGGGAGCTTTCCCTCAAGGAGAATTGCAGATGGCAACGCAACGTATTCGCGATTTTCTTGCAACACATCGTTCTGAAGGTCCATGCTTAATTGTTGACCTTGATGTTGTTCGTGACAACTATTTAAATTTTGAAAAAGCTCTGCCGCAGTCTCGTATTTTTTACGCAATAAAGGCAAATCCAGCTCCTGAAATCTTGCGTTTGCTGAGTTCTTTAGGATCTTCTTTTGATGCGGCTTCTGTTGCAGAAATTGAAATGGCTTTAAAAGCAGGAGCAACGTCAGAGCGTATTTCTTTTGGGAATACGATTAAAAAAGAGCGTGATATTGCACGAGCATATGCATTGGGAGTTTCACTTTATGCCGTTGATTGTGTTGAAGAAGTGGAAAAAATTGCGCGTGTTGCTCCAGGAACACGTGTTTTTTGCCGTGTTCTTACCGATGGCAAAGGTGCAGAGTGGCCATTGTCACGCAAATTCGGTTGTGTTCCAGCTATGGCGGTTGATGTTCTAAGACGGGCACACCAATTGGGTTTGCAAGCCTACGGTGTTTCTTTTCATGTTGGATCTCAGCAGGTTGATCTGAGTGCGTGGGATCGTGCTTTATCGGATGCTTCTACAGTTTTTAAGCGCTTGGAACAAGAAGGTATTTCACTAAGGTTGGTGAATATGGGGGGCGGTTTTCCAACGCGTTATTTGAAAGATGTCCCTACAGAACAAGCTTATGGTACAGCAGTTTTTGATTCATTGAAAAAGCATTTTGGTAATCGTATCCCTGAGACGATTATTGAGCCAGGACGTGCGATGGTTGGCAATGCTGGTGTTATTCGTACAGAAGTTGTTCTAATATCTAAAAAAGCTGATAATGATAATGTACGATGGGTTTATCTTGATATTGGAAAATTTAATGGTCTTGCTGAGACTATGGATGAAGCCATTCGTTATCCTATTGAGACACCTCATGATGATAAGGTAATGGAGCCTTGTATTTTGGCTGGACCAACATGCGATTCGGCAGATGTTCTCTATGAAAAAACACCTTATCCGCTTCCTCTATCCCTAACGATAGGAGATGAAATATTGATTCATGGAACGGGTGCTTACACAACAACTTACGCATCGGTTGCTTTTAATGGTTTTGAGCCTTTACGATCATATGTGATCTGAGGTTTCCTTTTAACTATAGTTTTTTTAGACTTTTTGCTATGCTCGTCATGGCGCTATAAGAGGGCGGTCATTGAGATGAACATGATGAACTTTCAAACAAAAGATGGGGCATGTTTTACACTTTTATTGGAGCAAGAAACCGATAAGCCTTATCGAGAAATTTTGCTTGATTCAACGATGGGGTATGGACGTAAACGTAAATCATCAGAGGCTTTACGTCGTGGTCGGTTAGCTGCTCAAGGACTTTCTTTTGTGGTTAAAAATGCGCTTGGAGAGCTTGTGGGAAGTGTCCGTCTTTGGCATGTTTCTTTTTCTAAAAGAAAAAATAAAACACAACATGCTTTACTTTTGGGCCCCTTGGCTGTTGCATCTGAATGTGCTGGTATGGGAATAGGATCAATTTTAGTCCGCCATGCAATTGAAACAGCAAAAAAATTGGGATATGGCGCCATTTTGCTGGTAGGGGATTTTGAATTTTATCAACGTTTTGGCTTTTCAAATAGTTTAACAGAAAATTTGGCAATGCCTGGTCCTTACGAAAAGCATCGCTTTCAAGCGTTGGAACTGATACCACATTATCTTTCTGGGTGTTATGGCACTTTGGTTCCTAGTGGAGAACGAGAAGTTTCAAATCGTTTTCAGCATCATAAAGTGGCTTGAAGATCGTGTTTATTTTGTTTTTCAACAGCTGGCATTGAGGAGAGCATACTGTTTTGGCTAGAGCCAAAGTATTTAGCGGTACAAAGTTTTTGGGGAGTTGTATTGCGATTTTATTATATGGCTGGTTTCTTATTTTTGATAATTTCAGTTAAGTGAGTAGGAATATATTTTAAGCTCATTTTTTGAAATAGCGTCCTATTTTATAATATTAAAGGAACCGAATTTTTGAGTGGTTTTGTATTCTTTAAAAGCCAGTATCATCATACATTTTCCAGTTTTCAATATCGTTGGTAGATCTTGCATCGAAACGGTTGGATATTTTATTTTTTTCTTAAACAGTTTTTGTTTCTTTGCTTTTTATGTGCAAGGGAATGGTTTTGATTGATTCAATAGAGAGATATTTTGAGAAATTTTATACAATTTTAGCGCTTGTTGAAAGAGAAGGGGCTTAAGAAAGAAAAATATGCAGCAGTAGAATCAAAATTATAGGTATCAGCTTTTTTAAAAGAGTGTAAAAAATAAAATTACATGTTCAAAAGCAGCTTTTTTGAAAAAAATATATAATTACTTTTTTACTATAAAGGTAAATCGTTTTGCAATTAGCATGAGAGGATCAAATACAAAATGATTTTTTCATGTAAAATTTTGCATTCAGAATCAAAAAAACGTTGTCCTACACATTATAAGGGAAATAGGTGCGTGAATAAAAATCACAAGAATCATAAATCTTTTATGAATATTCTTGTAAGACTCAAAAGAGTAAAGGGCCAAGAATCTTTTAATCTTTTGTGCCCTATGGTGATAAATCAAAAATCTTATAGAAATAGCTGCTTTATCTTTATAGTGTGGAGCACGTTAGGTAAGATCTTTGTTTACCGATCATCTAAAACAATTTTTGTATGCGAGAAGTTATTTTAAAAGTGCGTAAAGAGCCTGCATTGAAAAGAATTTTTATCAGAAGAATCATTTAGAATCACATATTTATTTATACTGTCTCTTGAGAAAAGGTAAAGTGCATAGGAAGCGAGGAAAGTGATAAGGATAAAAAATATTTCTCAATTTTAATTAAGCTTAGTGATTTGGTGGTGAATCCATGAGAGGTGGTATTTTTTTGAGAAACATGGTCATAAATGTCAAAACACCAAAGATGATGGTTATGATAAAGAAAATATCACTAAAAGCCATAATCATTGCTTGTATGCGTACCATATTAAACAATTGAGAAAGAGCCAGGGTATAGGAATCAAAGGTTTCTGTTTTGAATAATAAAGTAAGCTTTGAAAGCATTTCAGTTGCTTGTCTGTTTGCGTGGTTAAGTGTTTCGGCTATTCGTTCATAATGGAAATCCGTGCGTTTTGTCATGATAGTGCTGATAATGGCAAGCCCTACAGCACCACCTAGATTCCGTGTGAGATTAAAGAGTCCAGAAGCATTTTGCATTCGTTCTGGTGGGAGTGTTCCCAAGGCAATATTATTAATAGGAACCATACATAACATTACAGAAGCACCACGGAAAACTTGCGGCCAAAAAAGCTGCCAAAAATCCCACTTATCTGTGATAGTGCTTGCCATCCAAGTGCCTATTGCAAAACCAAAAAGTCCTATTGCCATCATTAAACGTGCATCCATTCGTGCTGAAAGGAATCCTGCAAGGGGAGCCGTTAATAACATGACGAATCCTGAAAGAAACAATGTTTCTCCAATCATAAGGGCATCATAATGGCGGATTTGGCTCAAATAGACAGGATAAAGGTACGTGAGTCCATAAAGACCTATCCCCAGTGAAAAGGAAAAAATGGATGCAGCTGAAAAATTGAAATTAGAAAAAGTAGAGAGATCTACAATGGGTTCTTTTGCTGTAAAAGCACGCCAGAAAAACAAGGCGGCAGCAAGAATCATGATAATGAATAAATTCCGAACCAGCCTATCATTCAGCCAATCATGACGTGCGCCTTCTTCTAGTACATACTCTAAAGTTCCTAGAAAAACAGCCATAGAAATGAGCCCCAACCAGTCAAATTTAGCCATGAGAGATGGATTTGCTTTATCAAAATCAATCAATTTCCAAGCGAGAATTGAAATAATAATCCCAAAAGGCACATTAATGAGAAAAAGCCAGTGCCATGATAAGATATGACAAAGATAACCTCCGACCGTTGGACCAATAGTGGGGGCTAATGTTGCGACTAGTCCAACAATAGGGGTAACAATTGGGCGTTTGGAAGGAGGGAAAAGAACATAAGAGGCGACAAAAACGCTTGGGATAATTCCTCCACCAATAAAACCTTGCAATGCACGGTAGATAATCATCTCTCCAATAGATGTTGCTGTTGCACAAAGAACAGAAGTAATCGTAAACCCGATCGCTGATATGGTGAAGAAAATACGTGTTGAAAGCAATCTTCCTAAGAATCCAGAAAGGGGCAACATGATGACTTCAGCGATGAGGTAGGAGGTTTGAACCCATGAAATTTCTTCAGAGCTTGCAGAAAGACCAGCTTGAACTTCGGCTAAAGAGGAGGCAACGATTTGTATATCCAAAATCGCCATGAACATGCCAAAGGCCATAACTATGAAAATCACAATGTTACGGATTTCTATGCGCTCTTGAGACTGTATGGGCTTTGGTATTGAAGATGTCATAATAATGAGGTCATTTGCTTGTTATTATAAGAGACTTTTATCTTGTGGTTTTGTACGTGTATCAACTTCTACTGAAACACTCATTCCTGCTCGGATATGTCCGGTCTTTAAGACTTCTTCTGGAATAGAAATACGTACGGGAATGCGTTGGACAATCTTTGTAAAGTTACCGGTAGCGTTTTGTGGAGGAAGAAGAGAAAAAACAGCACCTGTTGCGGGTGAAATAGAAAGCACTGTTCCTGTAAAGACCTGCTTTTTGAAGGCATCAACAGAAATATAAGCCTTTTGTCCTGCATGAATATTTTGCAACTGTGTTTCTTTATAGTTTGCTTCAATATAAAGTGCATGGATGGGGACTAACGCTGCAAGACGTTGGCCATTTACAACAAAATCTCCCGTTTTTGCTGTTAAATTTCCTATGATTCCATCAAATGGCGCGCGTATAATGGTTGAATCAAGATCACGTTGTGCTTTTTCACGCGAAAGTTCTAAACTCTTTGTTTGGCTTTCTGTTTCACTTCGTTGTGCTTCTAGTACTCGGATATTTGCACGTGCTGCAGCGATTTGTGCATCTGCTCTGTTAATATTTGCAATGGCTTGTTCATAAGCTGATTTGGCATCATCGACATCAGATTGAGGAGCATAACGATTGGCTTTCAGTTCTGTTACACGTTTTAAGGTGAGTTGTGCATTGGTTGCTATGGCTGAAGCGGCTGCTTTTTGCGCTTTTGCATCATCTAAAGCACTATGAGCGGCTGTGATTTGTGCATCAATGCGTAGAAGTGTTTTTTTCTGTGTGTCAAGATGCGCTTTTGTTTGATCCAAGGCTATTTGATAATCACCATTGTCTAAGTAAAATAAAACATCGTCCTTTTTTACAACTTGGTTGGCTTTAATGGCAATTTTTGCAATATATCCATTTAATTTAGTCGCAATAGCGGCTATATCTCCTTGTACATAGGCATCTTCAGTGGATAGCATATAACGCCATTGCGTTATCCATTTGTAGCTAAACCAAAGCACAAAGAGTGCAAAGACAATAAGAAGAGCCTTGATTACTTTCTTTTTTTGCGTTTTATTGAAATTTTTGGTTGAAAAAATTGTCTCAGCTACGGACATGATTTTATACTTTCAATATTTATGTTCCAATGAGTATAATAAACCCATCACTAAGATCGGGTGATATATATGCACGGACGATAAGAGCTTTTCAAACAATAAGGTGATCCCTGGTACATAATGCTAAATATATAAACTTGCAAGTTAGAGATCTTGTTTTCAAGTTAGCGGTCTTATTTTATTGCGCATTTTTTACAAAGACCTCGTACTTCTAGGGTGCTTTTATGTGCTTGGAAGTCAACAGCTTGAACCATCTGTTTTAAACTCGATACAATCGTTTGATTTTGTATTTCGTTGACTGTGCCACAGTTTTCGCAAATTATAAACGTTGTAAGTTCATGTTGACAGTTTTCAGGGTGTAAACAGATCATAAAGGCATTTACACTTTCAAGACGATGAATACACTTTAACTGTACGAGTTTTTCTAACGCACGATAAACTTGGAGAGGTGCACGAAAACCTTCTTCGCGTAAGTGATTGAGAATCGCATAAGCACTTAAAGGCCCTTTTGCATTTTTTAAAGTGTTTAAAACCAATGTTTGGTTACGCGTCAGTTTAGATGACATTGACATCTTCCTTTTGCTCTCGTGGAAAAGCATAAAGCGTGTAAGATATTTATGCAATGGTGATTATAGAATATGTACTCTATCTTTAGCCTTTTACATGACATCCTTGCGATATGTAAGAAAAGTTGCAATCGTTGTGAGGGGAGGGGTATTATAATCTGAAAGCCGCTGCTATCGGGCATGAAACTTTTATACGCTTCTTATTTTTGCTATAATTGCTTGTTGCCAATAATGTCTTGAAATAGGATTTTTTGTTCAATATTTTATTGGTATTGTTTTGGGCATTTTATTTAAAAAAAA